>JBMFNT010000072.1:0-535 GCA_049970015.1 Candidatus Micrarchaeia archaeon | reverse complement strand
CCCAGTAATCATAATTCTCTTTCAGTATGGGAATTAATTCTTTCATTGCCATATTAAGGATCATTGCATCGCCGTATGTTTTTACCGTTTTGGGATAAATTCTTGAGACAAATTTACCAGATGATTCAATCAACCCCTTCTCCTTATCTAATCTGCCTATATATTTTGATCTTTTTCTAATCTTTTTCAGCTTCTTATCCCAGTACGTGGTGCTTCTGTACACATAGTAATTATTGTTAAGTAATTTTACTCGAGTTTAGTATTCTAAATATATAAAATCGCAAAACTATAGTTATCAAATTAAATTAACGCAAAACTCGAGAATGATAATGGGAATTTATAAGGTGCCCCTACCTTACCATTGTTCATTTCCTTAAGCTCATCATCCCACCTTGACCTGAAATCAAGTTCAAAATATAGTTCCCCTCTTACTACCAACTCTTCATTATATGGAGACCAGTTACGTTTATTAACCCTATTATCCTTACCATCATGGGCTATTGTTTTTTCCGTCATAAAACCCAAAAATCAATAG
>JBMFNT010000071.1:0-600 GCA_049970015.1 Candidatus Micrarchaeia archaeon | reverse complement strand
ATATATGAGCCCATTTTCATCCATTGATTTCTTGGTTGTGTAGTTGTCTAGAAATATCATAAGTTTTTCCAAGGCCTCCTTCACATGTTCTCCCTTACCTTGTGCATCCAGTCCTCTGATATGCTCCACAATTTGATTATAGAGAGCCTTCTTCTCTTCGGCGCTCAGCTTGTCATAGCGTTTCAGCCTTTCAACATACTCATCCATAGCGTCTTTTTTAACAACCTGTTGCATAACCTCACCTTTCAGTTTAGCATGTTCAAACTCCTTCCTGCAATCAGAGCAGGAAATACACATACACAATCCAAGTGCAGCCACTGTCTTTTTCCATTTGCTGCTACTCATGTTGCTCACTCTCTTTTACATCGTGCATTGCGTGCCGTACTGTTTTGGAATACTCAAACAATTTTTCAATAGCTTTCTCCATATACTCTACTGCACGTGCTACTACCGGTTTTAAAAATTTACTAACTGTTTTTGAGAGCGTACGATTAAAACAATCTGCCTCGAGCATGCTTACCATTTTTGGCAGGCTACTTTCCGCAAGTTCTGCCACTTTCTTTGCTACGCCCGGTGCAAGTGCACTAGCAGCAAACCCTA
>JBMFNT010000070.1:0-602 GCA_049970015.1 Candidatus Micrarchaeia archaeon | reverse complement strand
ATCAAACAAGGAGCAGACATTGTTTGCGCTTGCATCACTGCTTGGCCAAAAGCTGTATGGGTGGGAAGCGAATGTTGCTGCAAGATACATTGGTGAAGCAATGGGTGCAAAGGTTGTAGAGGTTTATGAAAAGAGTGAGGAGAATAAGGAGAATAAGGAGAAGACAATATATGTTGGAAGCGAGCTCAGCTTTAACAATCTGGGATTTGCTAAAGAGATACGGTTGTACTATGTTGCCGCGAAAAAAGTTGAGGAGGTATCTGAGAAAGTCTTTAAGCTGGTCCAGCAAATTGCAGGCGCGGGTTATCGAAAAGGAAAATTTGAAATTGAGGGTGCAGGTGCTAGCGGGTGGATTGACGGGAAGTTTCTTAAGTTATGGTATTGGGACATTTTTAATAATCCAAATTTAAAGCTTACCCTAACAACATCGTTTGGGAAGTTCGAATGGCTTAAATTGGGAGAAGAAGATAGTGTTAAAAAGGCATGGACAGTTGGGCTTGGAGCAGTAGGGCAGTTTGGAAAACTCAGTTGTGCCGTCATACCAGTCTCAGTCTCATACATGGAAGACCTGAAAGATGGCAAAAAAGTAACTTCATATGAGG
>JBMFNT010000069.1:0-626 GCA_049970015.1 Candidatus Micrarchaeia archaeon | reverse complement strand
CAAACCTCAAGATATGCTACAACCAGACAACAGGATGTATAAAATGGGATTTTGTAAATATTTCAGCTGCAAACATTAACAGCACGAGCAATACAATACTGGACCCATCATTCGTTTCTATTAATGATTCTGACCCAGGAACTATACAATTCAACAGATCTGCAAACATAACATTATCCGTAAGCTCATGCACAGACCCAAATCAGTTCACTGTTTACAAGAAGGCTGGACTCCCATTGAGCAGGGATGAAATAATAAGCGGTGGCAGTTTATACAACCCACTATTGCGCGCATGTACCTCAAGTACATTATTCACATTTGGTGTTGATTCATTCTCAGGGTATGCAGCAGAGGGGTTAGGCCCTATATCTACTTGTAGGTCAATCTACCAATCGGGTTACTACTACTTGACACAAAACCTTAATGCCTCTGGCCTATCTCCTGATGCCCTTGCATGCATAAATATAACTGCAAGCAATGTTTCGCTTGACCTTATGGGGTATAGCATCCAAGATGGTGTAGTCCGGGGAGTTTATGTTTACAACTCAGCAGAAGACATATCTGACATACATATATACAATGGCTCGATAAGCAACATGACTTATGGAATTGAAATATCTGAGGAC
>JBMFNT010000068.1:0-664 GCA_049970015.1 Candidatus Micrarchaeia archaeon | reverse complement strand
GGTGGAGGTTACGGACCGATAGTAACAGGTGGGCAGACCATAATAGGTGTTGATGGAAAGAGCTCTGTAGGTATAACATTATCATCTGTGGCTATCATCTGCCTTGCGGGTTTTATAACATGGGCAGTTGTGCACCCAGTACCACCAATGGAGATGCTTCTGGTTACGGCATTGTCAGGAATATCTTCACCATTCATTGGGGCACGTATAACAAAGTTATCCGGAAGCTTGAGGTTTAAATACATCATAGGTTCAATCATCCTTATACTCGGTTTAGCCACACTGGCCGGAATAGCCAGGTCCTGATGCATCTATTATTCCTGAATGCATATATTAGGTTTCAGTATAATATTATTACTATAGTTTTGCGATTTTATAAATTTAGAATACTAAATAAAAAACATTATTTTAAATACTTTAGAGAAAAGTAGGATTCGCTTAAATGACATTATTATAAAAATATACTTTAAAATATCAATAGAAATCTCTGCAGTGGAAGTTTTTAAAATTTTATATATTTTATGGATATAAATTAAAACGCAAAACTATAGTTATTTATATTATTTATTTCCCATCATATTTACAAATTCTGACCTCTCAATTATTCCATTTTTTGTAATATTTATCACAAGCAGGAGGATCCATCAAATAATAATCATTGTCT
>JBMFNT010000067.1:0-715 GCA_049970015.1 Candidatus Micrarchaeia archaeon | reverse complement strand
GCAATGGTGGCACTTATTGCGTCTGGATAGAGAACACCGATGTCTGGTTTGTGGTGCAGAACTGCAAGGTGTGGAATGCAACTAACACTGCTACAGCACCCTATGGCACTGGAATTTATCTGAATAATGTGAAGAATGGCACACTGGAGAACAACAATTGCTCTGCGAATTCTTTTGGCATATACTTGTATTACTACTCAAGCAACAACAACATCACAAACAACAATTGCTCTGCGAATTCATATTGTGGCATATACCTGGATTCCTCAAGCAACAACACAATCACAAACAACAATTGCTCTGCGAATTCATATGGCATATACCTGTGGGTGTCAAGCAACAACAACATTACAAACAACAATTGCTCTGCGAATTCACAGTGTGGCATATACCTGTGGCAATCAAACTCAAACAACATTACAAACAACAATTGCTCTGCCAATTCATACCATGGCATATTCCTGTATTCCTCAAGCTACAACAACATCACAAACAACAATTGCTCTGCGAATTCATATTATGGCATACGCCTGTATTCCTCAAGCAACAACAACATCACTTACAACAACTTCTATCACAACACATACTATGCCATCTACATCACCTCATCTTCCACTGGCAATACAATCCACCACAACAACTTCTGGCAGAACAATGGTGCGGGCAAGGGTGTTTCTGGGAATTGCCAAGCATATGACAGCGTGGGCGGGAACTA
>JBMFNT010000066.1:0-869 GCA_049970015.1 Candidatus Micrarchaeia archaeon | reverse complement strand
GTGATTGTGTTGTTGTTGCTTGAGTAATCCAGGTATATGCCATTCCATGAATTCGCAGAGCAATTGTTGTTTGTGATTGTGTTGTTGTTGCTTGAGTAATACAGGTATATGCCATTCCATGAATTCGCAGAGCAATTGTTGTTTGTGATTGTGTTGTTGCTTGAGTAAGCCAGGTATATGCCAATATATGAATTCGCAGAGCAATTGTTGTTTGTGATGTTGTTGTTGCTTGAGGAACCCAGGTATATGCCATAATATGAATTCGCAGAGCAATTGTTGTTTGTGATGATGTTGTTGCTTGAGGAATCCAGGTATATGCCATATGAATTCGCAGAGCAATTGTTGTTTGTGATGGTGTTGTAGCTTGAGTCAACCAGGTCTATGCCATATGAATTCGCAGAGCAATTGTTGTTTGTGATGTTGTTGTTGCTTGAGTAGTAATACAGGTCTATGCCATTCTCTGAATTCGCAGAGCAATTGTTGTTTGTGATGTTGTTGTTGCTTGAGTAAGTCAGGACTATGCCACCCCCTGAATTCGCAGAGCAATTGTTGTTCTCCAGTGTGCCATTCTTCACATTATTCAGATAAATTCCAGTGCCATAGGGTGCTGTAGCAGTGTTCGTTGCATTCCACACATTGCAGTTCTGCACCACAAACCAGACATCGGTGTTCTCTATCCAGACGCAATAAGTGCCGCCATTGCCATCAATGTCATAGCCATCTATTCTGTACGGATTTGTCGGTGTTCCATTACCTGGCCAGCCATAAAGTTTTGCGTAATTCAAAAATTCGGCATTTCCATTAATGTGAATTGGCGGTAATGCTGGCTTTGATAGCGGATACCAATCGCTTGCTTTACCACCATCAAT
>JBMFNT010000065.1:0-870 GCA_049970015.1 Candidatus Micrarchaeia archaeon | reverse complement strand
TATCTTTGGATTGTTTCTGCTGAACCTGCTGTGCCTACATAATAGCCCTTTCAATCCTACATTAGTCTTGTTCTAACCTATAAGATATTTTGCAGATGACAAAGATTGGCCTGGTTTCAATCCTACATTAGTCTTGTTCTAACTGGCTGGAGGAGAGAGTTTCTGACCTGGGTAAAATAAAGTTTCAATCCTACATTAGTCTTGTTCTAACGAAATGGTCCTATAGCAGTTCAGGGTATACAGGAAAAGTTTCAATCCTACATTAGTCTTGTTCTAACAAAAAGATGCGAAAATATGGCTGGCAGATTTCTACGAGTTTCAATCCTACATTAGTCTTGTTCTAACAGCGTGAGCGGAACATACAAAAAATACTGAAATACTAGTTTCAATCCTACATTAGTCTTGTTCTAACCATAGATTTGAAAGAAAAATTGTCAAAATATTAGAAGTTTCAATCCTACATTAGTCTTGTTCTAACATATGACCCAATATAACGAAAACACAAAACTATATACGTTTCAATCCTACATTAGTCTTGTTCTAACTGGATGGCTATGTAGAATGGAGCGTATTAGAATATGGGTTTCAATCCTACATTAGTCTTGTTCTAACAAAACTAACAAAAAGAGCAATACAAATGGCAGTAAAAGTTTCAATCCTACATTAGTCTTGTTCTAACATTTGACGTTAAAAAATGAGATAATGGATATGGTTTAGTTTCAATCCTACATTAGTCTTGTTCTAACCAGGCCATTTATCGGCCATCACTACTTCGGAAGAGAGAAAGAAATTTTGTATTTCTCATCGCGAACCACTAATAATGCAAACCTACCTGGCAATTCGCGACTTTTACAAGACAACCTCATCTGG
>JBMFNT010000064.1:0-874 GCA_049970015.1 Candidatus Micrarchaeia archaeon | reverse complement strand
TTTCAATCCTACATTAGTCTTGTTCTAACGTTGTCGACGTGGGGCGGGCTGGGTGGCTATAATAAGTTTCAATCCTACATTAGTCTTGTTCTAACTATCGCAGAAGAAGTTAAGTTTCGTTTAAAAAATATGTTTCAATCCTACATTAGTCTTGTTCTAACCGCTTTGCTAACTTCTTAAATTCGCAGGCATTCCGTCGTTTCAATCCTACATTAGTCTTGTTCTAACAATGCAGCAAATGCGAGAAATAGAAACAGTAATAAAGTTTCAATCCTACATTAGTCTTGTTCTAACAAGCAGCGCTTGCAGAGTTTGCGGCACGCACGCAAGCGTTTCAATCCTACATTAGTCTTGTTCTAACGTTGTCGACGTGGGGCGGTATAGGTGGATATAATAAGTTTCAATCCTACATTAGTCTTGTTCTAACATGAGCCTTCTTTGGGCAAAAATTGATGCATATGTGTTTCAATCCTACATTAGTCTTGTTCTAACAATCTTTTGCTCTATAACCTTTTTTGTTTCTTGCGTGTTTCAATCCTACATTAGTCTTGTTCTAACCGAAATGGTCATTTCGTTAACAACACGAGGTGATAACAGTTTCAATCCTACATTAGTCTTGTTCTAACTTATTTTTGCCGCATCTCCATTTTTTGCATTTTCCAGTTTCAATCCTACATTAGTCTTGTTCTAACCTTTTTACGAGAGTGTTTGAAGGTAGGGATAGAGAGCGTTTCAATCCTACATTAGTCTTGTTCTAACAAACCAGGTAAAAAAATTTACCTGGTTTACAAATCACGTTTCAATCCTACATTAGTCTTGTTCTAACGTTGTCGACGTGGGGCGGGCTGGGTGGCTATAATAAGTTTCAATCCTA
>JBMFNT010000063.1:0-876 GCA_049970015.1 Candidatus Micrarchaeia archaeon | reverse complement strand
ATTAGTCTTGTTCTAACGCGGCAGTGGAGGGCTGCTTTGAAGCTCTCAAGGTGCGTTTCAATCCTACATTAGTCTTGTTCTAACGCATTATGTATAATTAGAGAGTATATAATATAGATATATAGAGTTTCAATCCTACATTAGTCTTGTTCTAACAATGAAAAACAATGTTGAAACTCTCAAGGTTCTTATGTTTCAATCCTACATTAGTCTTGTTCTAACATTATGCTACACATGAAAAAGATATAATGAAAACAATGTTTCAATCCTACATTAGTCTTGTTCTAACATCCGCAACAGTTTAACGAAGTAAAACTAACAAAGCAGTTTCAATCCTACATTAGTCTTGTTCTAACAGATAAACTAAATTTACAATAAAAACTAACATTACTGTTTCAATCCTACATTAGTCTTGTTCTAACGTGACGGATGGACGGCGCTACATTGGGCAGCATAGTTTCAATCCTACATTAGTCTTGTTCTAACGGGAAAAAACTAATTTACTATATTATATTCTATATATAGTTTCAATCCTACATTAGTCTTGTTCTAACATAGTTGGTTGTTGTTTACGTCTGTAATTTTAATATAGTTTCAATCCTACATTAGTCTTGTTCTAACTCATTTCATCACCTCACTATTATTTACAACGCAAGTTTCAATCCTACATTAGTCTTGTTCTAACCGCAAGCGTTGGACGAGGTGTTGTGCTCGCTCCCGGGTTTCAATCCTACATTAGTCTTGTTCTAACAAGGAAAATGGGGCAGATGTAAACGCACGGGACATGTTTCAATCCTACATTAGTCTTGTTCTAACGCGGCAGTGGAGGGCTGCTTTGAAGCTCTCAAGGTGCGTTTCAATCCTACATTAGTCTTG
>JBMFNT010000062.1:0-903 GCA_049970015.1 Candidatus Micrarchaeia archaeon | reverse complement strand
AACAGTAGCTCTGAATTGCTAGAATTCATCGCTGCATAATGTAGCGCTGTGTCGTTAGAACAAGACTAATGTAGGATTGAAACTCCAGGATGTTTTTAATTTTATTTAACGTTTCTGATGTTAGAACAAGACTAATGTAGGATTGAAACCTATGCAGCAGAGAATGGGCATCTCAAAACTCTCAGTTAGAACAAGACTAATGTAGGATTGAAACATAAGCAACTTTACAATTTCAGCACTACAATATACTAGTTAGAACAAGACTAATGTAGGATTGAAACGACACCTCTTCACTACGCCGTTAAAGATGGGGCAGAGTTAGAACAAGACTAATGTAGGATTGAAACGATTCTGGATTTGTGCTACTGTGAAGAAAAATCGTCGGTTAGAACAAGACTAATGTAGGATTGAAACAGGAAATAATAATTATAGTATCTACAACGACGGCATGTTAGAACAAGACTAATGTAGGATTGAAACAATGCATGCAGCGGTGTTGATAATGCAGGAACAACCAGTTAGAACAAGACTAATGTAGGATTGAAACGCAGCAAACGCAACATTGGCAATCATGGAGTGGTAGGTTAGAACAAGACTAATGTAGGATTGAAACTTTTCTGCTGCGAGATGAAGCGCTGTCATGCCATCATTGTTAGAACAAGACTAATGTAGGATTGAAACGTAATACATTTACTAGCGTATCAACGAGTAATGACATGTTAGAACAAGACTAATGTAGGATTGAAACCAGTAAAGGTAGCATATGTGATGAAAACATCCTACCGTTAGAACAAGACTAATGTAGGATTGAAACTTGTAAGTCATGGTTGCAAAAAATATATGAAATTTCTGTTAGAACAAGACTAATGTAGGATTGAAACATAATAATCATGCGCCTAAAAA
>JBMFNT010000061.1:0-1090 GCA_049970015.1 Candidatus Micrarchaeia archaeon | reverse complement strand
GCTTCTCGAGGTGCTGATAGATAACGGGTTAGAACAAGACTAATGTAGGATTGAAACCATTATTACTGCTTGCGGTTGCAATCGGCATATTCGCTTGTTAGAACAAGACTAATGTAGGATTGAAACGAAAAAAGTATACAAACTTTGCGAGAATACAGTGTTTGTTAGAACAAGACTAATGTAGGATTGAAACACGAGAATGTAAACAATGTCATTTTGATAATTTGCTGGTTAGAACAAGACTAATGTAGGATTGAAACATACAGAAGATAGCACTATTTCTATTTGCTTTTTTAGTTAGAACAAGACTAATGTAGGATTGAAACCATTTCCGGCAGGGGCTTTGGTGGGCGCACAGACAAGTTAGAACAAGACTAATGTAGGATTGAAACGGAGGAGAAAAAGAAATATTATATACGCCGATAAGCGTTAGAACAAGACTAATGTAGGATTGAAACACTGTAATAATTCTTCCGTCTCCCATGTCGACTTGTTTGTTAGAACAAGACTAATGTAGGATTGAAACTCATTCGTCGTGAAATTTTTTTTCACTATGCCTTGACGGTTAGAACAAGACTAATGTAGGATTGAAACATAATAAGTGTATTGATAAGTGCTTTTATGTTTAATGTTAGAACAAGACTAATGTAGGATTGAAACTGTTGCGTTTGCTGTTGTGGTAATAGGTTTATTTCAGGGTTAGAACAAGACTAATGTAGGATTGAAACTTTCTATCCCTTGCGTTCACATCTGCGCCATTCTCTGTTAGAACAAGACTAATGTAGGATTGAAACAAAAAACCCTTGGTTAAATTTTCTACTCTTGCTTCTGGTTAGAACAAGACTAATGTAGGATTGAAACCTCGTCGGCGCACAGACAATGTAAATTTTGGAGGTGCTGTTAGAACAAGACTAATGTAGGATTGAAACGCACGCTTTACTACAACGGTTTTTTTATTTGTGCTTGGTTAGAACAAGACTAATGTAGGATTGAAACTCTTTTTTCATGCTAAATTCACCTCCCCCGTCTTCGTGTTAGAACAAGACTAATGTAGGATTGAAACGCTTTATTTTCTATAAGAAACTTGCAT
>JBMFNT010000060.1:0-1114 GCA_049970015.1 Candidatus Micrarchaeia archaeon | reverse complement strand
TCCTTGTGATAGCAGTTGTCGGAACATTTCTCATCACGACACAGCACACCTATTTTCAGCCAGAATTTATATCACTTGATATTTCAAAGCTACCAGCAGAATTCAAATGGCATGTACGAAAGCCCATCACTCTTGAGCTCCGAGGCATCACCGAGTACACACAGATCGTATTCTATACATCTGGGGGTGATGGAGACTTCGGGCATCTCGGTAAGATGGAAGGAAACACTGTTTTCACAATACCACTTACTGGTAATTTCACAATATCATTTGTGGCACCCGAGAAATTGAGGGTTGAGAAAGTGGCACATGGAAGTGCTGTACCTATTCCGAATACCACTTTGAGGGTTGCAGGCTTGCTTTACAGAGATTATTTCAGCGGATCAGTAAATGGAAGTGTTATGGTTAATTTCACTCCTGGTGTCTGGAATTTCACATTATGTTCTGGCAATCTCTCAATTTATTCCTTGCTTGATACCAATATTACAGGTTATGCAGATACTCATAACCCCAGGATCAACCAGCGTTATGCGAGCGGGCTCATTATACGGGGCAATGACAGGTACGCGGTGGCTCTGGAACCAGTTTCTTTACCATATGAGGTGAACATCCCGCCTGTGTGCACTCTCGGATTCCAGCACCTCACAATCGGTACATATCAACCGTTGGAATTAAGCGATATATTCAGCTATGACCCCGATGGAATAATTGTAAAGCGCTTTTGGGATTTTGGTGATGGGAGCAATGCCACAGACAATCACACCGTACATGCATACACAGCACCAGGCACCTACACACTTTCGCTCACTGTGATGGATAATGCAAATACCACAAACACGAGCTATGCAACGGTGGAAGTCTTACCGATGTGTACAAACATTTCTATTACAGCAATCCAGATATCTCCAAATACATTCAAATTTGAGGCAGAAAGTGCTGCCAATTATAGTTATGTATGTTTTTTCGGTGATGGAAAGAATGCCACAGGCAATCCCGTGCAACATAGTTTTGCAACCAGTGGTAGATATTTAGTTGTAGTAAGGGGCACGGAAGAGGGTAATGTCTGGGGTACCAGCTACACCTATGTAAATGTGACCAATGCACCACCTGTGGT
>JBMFNT010000059.1:0-1176 GCA_049970015.1 Candidatus Micrarchaeia archaeon | reverse complement strand
CATTTTTTGGGGGTATTGTACTTTTCAGATCAACATAAGGAGGGAATCATGACGTATCCAGCATGGCTGCTCTATGGTGCTAATGGCTACACTGCCCGGCTTATCATAAAAGAAGCCATCAAGCGTGGGCATAAACCTTTGCTTGCAGGTCGTTCAGAAACAAAAATTAAGCCTATTGCTCAAGAAACTGGACTGGATTATGTTGTACTGAATCTGGATGATCATGATGCACTAAAAAAGGTTTTCTCAAGTGTTAAGCTTGTTCTAAATGCTGCCGGTCCATTCATAAACACAAGTCTTCCAATACTCAGAGCATGTTTGGCATCCCGGGCACATTATACAGATATTACAGGTGAGATCCCTGTATTTCAAAATACATTCTCATTTGATCAGGAAGCTAAAAGCAAAAAGATAACCCTTATCTCAGGGATTGGCTTTGACGTAATACCCACTGATTGTCTTGCAGTGTATGTGACCCAACAGATACCTGATGCCTCAGAACTTGAACTGGCGTTTACAGGCTTAAACAACATCAGTCCTGGAACAATGAAAACAATGATAGAGATGCTGCCCAATGGAGGGTTGATAAGAAAGAACGGACAGCTTGTTAAATATCCTCTGGCAAGTGGTGCAAAGAGGGTAGATTTCCCGGATGGCACACATACTGTTGTGCCTATTATATGGGGAGACTTAGAAACCGCGTACAGATCAACACGCGTACCAAACATCATTACATACATGGCTTATCCTGATGCCTTAATAGGGCTTTTACGGATCAGCATACCTGCATTGCAAAAACTCTTTACAAGCAAGTTAATACGTTCTGTGGCTAAAAGGATGGTTGAGTTGATGATAAAAGGACCGGACGACCATGCTCATATGCATGGCAAATCTTATGTCTGGGCAAGAGCGATCAATACAAAAGGCAATGAAAAACAGGCATGGCTTGAGCTCCCGGAAACATATCTATTCACAGCGATTGCCAGTATAAGAACAATTGAGAAAATCTTTGAATCAAGGCCAGCAGGTTCACTAACCCCTGCAATGGCTTTTGGGCCTGATTTTATACTTGAAATAAATGGTGTTAAACGCTTTGACACACTGCCATCGGGTTAACCCGAAAAATGCAATAGGAAAGTTTGCTCATTCGTTCAACCCCACGATCCACCTAAGATA
>JBMFNT010000058.1:0-1362 GCA_049970015.1 Candidatus Micrarchaeia archaeon | reverse complement strand
TTGCAACAAATAGGTTTCAATCCTACATTAGTCTTGTTCTAACCGGCAGCAACGACGGATTAAGATTTTATGTCGGCAGGTTTCAATCCTACATTAGTCTTGTTCTAACTCGCCACTATATGTAGGCGATACGTCGTTGTCGACGGTTTCAATCCTACATTAGTCTTGTTCTAACCAAGTTTTGCGTTAGTATCGTTTATGTTCGAAGTAAGGTTTCAATCCTACATTAGTCTTGTTCTAACTTAACCCAAGTTCATCTCTTATCTCTTTTCTTAAAAACTGTTTCAATCCTACATTAGTCTTGTTCTAACGCAAATATAATTGCATTCTTGATAGGGTTTGTATTTCAAGTTTCAATCCTACATTAGTCTTGTTCTAACCATACACACTCGACAGGAAAGTGGCGTTGGAGACAGGTTTCAATCCTACATTAGTCTTGTTCTAACAATAACCGAATAACTCATAAATTAATTCTTCGTGAGCGTTTCAATCCTACATTAGTCTTGTTCTAACATCTTCCTGACCAAAACCTATACACTGCACCTATCCTGTTTCAATCCTACATTAGTCTTGTTCTAACTCGTTATTTTTACATCAGTGCTTCTACTAGGTATTGGTTTCAATCCTACATTAGTCTTGTTCTAACTAGAACAGGAAAAAGTTATAGCATCGTGGCATTAACGTTTCAATCCTACATTAGTCTTGTTCTAACAGTGAAAGTATAAACGATGTAAAGTATGCTAAACCGTTGTTTCAATCCTACATTAGTCTTGTTCTAACGAAGATTAACATTTTGTTTATCGCCGAGGAATTGGTTGTTTCAATCCTACATTAGTCTTGTTCTAACAGATTTAAACTGTCCAAGTAGTCCAAGTAAATTTGTTGTTTCAATCCTACATTAGTCTTGTTCTAACTCCATTATTGCAAGCGTTGCGTTTGCTGCTGACGATAGTTTCAATCCTACATTAGTCTTGTTCTAACAATTAAACAAGTTTTCAAGTTTTGTTGACTTCCATATGTTTCAATCCTACATTAGTCTTGTTCTAACTTCCGCTTCAACATATGCATCAATTTTTGCACCAAGAGTTTCAATCCTACATTAGTCTTGTTCTAACTTAAAAGAAAAGTAGATTATATAAACTTATAACCCCGTTTCAATCCTACATTAGTCTTGTTCTAACCACACCTTCGCTTGCATTATAAATATTAGATACAAAGTTTCAATCCTACATTAGTCTTGTTCTAACAGATAGTTGATTTAACAAATCTACCACAAACACCAAGTTTCAATCCTACATTAGTCTTGTTCTAACAACTATCGACGGTATATATACGCCCGCTTGCTCCAACCAGTTTCAATCC
>JBMFNT010000057.1:0-1409 GCA_049970015.1 Candidatus Micrarchaeia archaeon | reverse complement strand
TAGAACAAGACTAATGTAGGATTGAAACAATTAGATATATCACAAGCCCTGCGACAATCTCACGCGTTAGAACAAGACTAATGTAGGATTGAAACACAGGAAGGAAATCATACATTCCCATTTCTTAACACGTTAGAACAAGACTAATGTAGGATTGAAACTGAGATCACCTTAAAAACAAAATAATTATTAAAACAGTTAGAACAAGACTAATGTAGGATTGAAACTTTAGTTTTCTGTACGCTCTGTTAACCGTTTCGGGTGGTTAGAACAAGACTAATGTAGGATTGAAACAAAAGTTAACAAAAAAATATGAAGAATGGGAAAAAAGTTAGAACAAGACTAATGTAGGATTGAAACATTTCCTCTTCGTCATCTTTAACGCTAAAGTACAAAGTTAGAACAAGACTAATGTAGGATTGAAACTATTCTTCATCATTTTTTACGTAATTATCAACCATAGTTAGAACAAGACTAATGTAGGATTGAAACTTTTCTTCTTCTGTTAGGAATGGTTGTGTTGGGCATGGTTAGAACAAGACTAATGTAGGATTGAAACATATTACATATATTATCGCTATTATTACACAGGTATGTTAGAACAA
The DNA here is from genome assembly GCA_049970015.1 of Candidatus Micrarchaeia archaeon. Classification (GTDB taxonomy): domain Archaea; phylum Micrarchaeota; class Micrarchaeia; order CAILAH01; family CAILAH01; genus JBMFNT01. Next base: position 804 of record JBMFNT010000057.1, on the reverse strand, counting down.
GACTAATGTAGGATTGAAACGAAGGAGCAGTTTTTATTGAACAAATTAATCCAGATTGTTAGAACAAGACTAATGTAGGATTGAAACGCATATAACTCTGACTATGGTTTCGTCCTTTCCTCCAGTTAGAACAAGACTAATGTAGGATTGAAACCTTTATGACGATAAGCGAACATTTTTGCCGAGTGAGGTTAGAACAAGACTAATGTAGGATTGAAACACGAACATACAAAAATTGAGGAATTGGACTGGGGAGGTTAGAACAAGACTAATGTAGGATTGAAACATATTACATATATTCTCGCTTTGATTGCATAAATATGGTTAGAACAAGACTAATGTAGGATTGAAACCTTATACATTGCCTTCATTTATATTAGCTTATGTAAGTTAGAACAAGACTAATGTAGGATTGAAACGCCAGCTCGTCCAGCTTATATTCTATTTCCTCTTCGGTTAGAACAAGACTAATGTAGGATTGAAACTGCACTACGTATACAATTTTAAATTTAAAATCTTCAGTTAGAACAAGACTAATGTAGGATTGAAACCTAACCAGTATTTTATTTTTGCTAATTATAGTTATTGTTAGAACAAGACTAATGTAGGATTGAAACTCTTTTTCCTGTATACCCTGAACTGCGATAGGACCAGTTAGAACAAGACTAATGTAGGATTGAAAGGGCTATTATGTAGGCACAGCAGGTTCAGCAGAAACAATCCAAAGATATATTCAGGCAAAAAACGCAAGATGGAAGATTCAAACGCAATTCTTCCTCTGATTTAAATCTGAGGTCTCCTTGC
>JBMFNT010000056.1:0-1468 GCA_049970015.1 Candidatus Micrarchaeia archaeon | reverse complement strand
GCAGCAGTTTTGGAAGCATTGCCAGTGTAGGAATTATTTTGCAAAACCACAAAGTTCCCCTGATAGGCAACCGCACCATTTGCATCATATAGCCAGTAATAGTGATTCTCATAATCTATCACCACAACATGGTCTGGTAGATTTCCTGTCTCGTAGCTACCGCTTGTATAGTTATAGTTCCAGAATGAGAGATAAGGTGTGCCCACACGCACTGCGGGTGTTGTCAGGAATCTATAATGGGCTGGAGAAATTGTATAACCTGCGGGTGTGCTTCCACCGCCACTGCTCGTGTCAAGCACATAAAGCACAATAACATCGTCAAGATAGAGCCAACCTGTAGAGCGGAACCGCAAATAGAACGGATTTGCAGGATTTATGTAGCCCAGAGGAATAGGATACTGCACATATACACCGCCATATGTTCCACTCCCAACCTCCGTCCATGTGGAATTATCTATGCTCACATCCACTGCAACATATCCATATGCCAGGAAACTTACATTCACATATTTTACTGTATAGGCAGTGCCAGTATTCACAAGTTTTGTTAGCACAGGAGTTGCATCAATTCTTGCTATGAGCGTTTGGCCCGAGTAGGGTGTGTATGCACAAGTTCTGTAACCATCCCACTGCAGCGACCACTCGGAGATGTACCACCAGCTAGTTCTTGCCCATGGTATCCAGCTACCAAGCATTGGTGCACTCCAGTTCTTTGAGCGGAAACCATCTGCAAACACAACAAATGGCATGTTTGTGAGAGAAACACCTGTTATTGATGGGGCAGTGCTACTCGCCAACGCTGGTGTATTTTTTTCAGGCAAAGGCTCTGGTGCCCTTATTCCTCCTGTGCTCTCCATCTGCAATTTCTCAACAAACATCATGAAAAGGTCTGCAAGCTTCTGTGGATTTGAGCATACAACTCCAAAGCTTGTGTTGCTTGGAGATGTTAGTGCAATTGCATGCATTCTTGCATCTGGTGTTGTCCCTATGGAAACAGTGAATACCCTGTAAGGAATTCCACAGAGCCCATTTCCATCTGCATAGTACTGCACAGGCCCTGGCTCGTTTGGCTCATAACCCGCATACCAACCAGTACCGCCGCCAGGTGCATACTTGTACCATGAAGTTGAAGTGTAATCATCATCGTTGCTTACACCATCTGTGAGGTAAATCAGTCCCTTTACCGCATCACTCCTTCCATGTACATCCATATAGTAGGTGGCATAGGAACTTGCATCAAACAGAGATGTACCGCCAGATGCAGTTATTGGGTCAATAATGCTTAAATTTATGTATGTCCTATCTTTAGTTGTGTTTGTGTATGTGAATGGGAGATAGAGGGAAACTCCATAGCTAAATGTTACAATTGCGATTCTGTCATTCTCGCCCAGCATTCCAACTGCAGCCTTTGCAGCATTCTTCGCGTCAGTAAGACGGGTACCCCCATAACCATCAGGTTCGGTCATGC
>JBMFNT010000055.1:0-1504 GCA_049970015.1 Candidatus Micrarchaeia archaeon | reverse complement strand
CTGTCGCAGCATTTCTACCACTCCATTATTGCGAGTGTGTTAGAACAAGACTAATGTAGGATTGAAACCCGAAGTAGCTAAATAAATTTTTTGCTGTTAAGCCCGTTAGAACAAGACTAATGTAGGATTGAAACCTATCCTCGGTGGCAGGGGTAAGGGAAGAATGAAAGGTTAGAACAAGACTAATGTAGGATTGAAACTAGAAAAAACCTCTGCAACATGCAGAGAGTGTTTTGGCGGTTAGAACAAGACTAATGTAGGATTGAAACTTTCTATCTATTGCGGCGCTTTCATCAGCTCCGCCCTGTTAGAACAAGACTAATGTAGGATTGAAACGCGCCGACGGTGGAAGCAAGCCCGCTTGCAACGTTAGAACAAGACTAATGTAGGATTGAAACCGGCTTGCGCTTAAGCTCGCACGCACCGCAGGCATAGTTAGAACAAGACTAATGTAGGATTGAAACTTTGTATCTGCGCCGCTCTCGGTGAGGATTTTTAATGTTAGAACAAGACTAATGTAGGATTGAAACAGTAAAGGTGGTTGAGGTGATTAGTTGCTGTATGTTTGTTAGAACAAGACTAATGTAGGATTGAAACCTTCTATTATTTGCTTTACTTCATTGTTTTTATTTCTGTTAGAACAAGACTAATGTAGGATTGAAACCAATGCATGGGCATACAGATGTCATAGTAACACTCAAGTTAGAACAAGACTAATGTAGGATTGAAACATCAATATGTACCTACGATTTAGTACGCTGTTTGGAGTTAGAACAAGACTAATGTAGGATTGAAACCACTCGGTCAAGTTTATGACGGCGGAGGGTGAGCTATGTTAGAACAAGACTAATGTAGGATTGAAACCCACCGCTGCCCAATGAAGCGCTGTATAGCCGTTATTGTCCTGTTAGAACAAGACTAATGTAGGATTGAAACCAAACTCATCATTCATGTTATCACCTCGTGTTGTAAGTTAGAACAAGACTAATGTAGGATTGAAACTTTTTGTCTCTGCCGTTGACATCTGCGCCAGCTCCAGTTAGAACAAGACTAATGTAGGATTGAAACTCAGTATGATAATAACATCAGCCTGCGCATGCATTGCGGCTAGTTAGAACAAGACTAATGTAGGATTGAAACTCAGCGACATTTGCACACTTTCCATATCTGCTTCTAAGTTAGAACAAGACTAATGTAGGATTGAAACAATTCTCTCAAGATACTCATAAAAAACGGCACAGATGTGTTAGAACAAGACTAATGTAGGATTGAAACCTTATCGGCGTATATAATGTTTCTCCTGGATAAGGATGTTAGAACAAGACTAATGTAGGATTGAAACCGCTTATACATTAATTCAGCTTGTAGCTGTTTTAAAGTTAGAACAAGACTAATGTAGGATTGAAACCGCTGCTTAAACAATGTCGCAGTGCCGCCTGCCACAGTTAGAACAAGACTAATGTAGGATTGAAACGATCGCTCTTTTTAATGTACATATTTCGTC
>JBMFNT010000054.1:0-1513 GCA_049970015.1 Candidatus Micrarchaeia archaeon | reverse complement strand
GTGGGTGGGCAACATTTATGTGCGGTTATCAAACACTCCTTACTGAGGCAAAAAATTTAAACAGAATGCTGTTATCTATTCTTGTATCTACGGAGGTAAAATGCATGCTCTGGGAAGCACATAGTTTATTTGGTAATGAGAGGAGAAGCTTGCGTGTGTCTGGAGGAAAGACCAGGAAGACTGCGAAAAACTGTGACTTAAAGTTGGTTCAAATCTTTGTGCTTGTTTTCCTTGTTCTGAGTGTTTTTGCAATTCTGAACTGGCAGAGTGCATCCGCCAGTGAGATAAAACCCCAAAAACGAGGGATAGGACATGCGCCCATACACATAAACGGCAATAGCCAGTTCACATCTGCGAATGGTGTCACTGCTGGCTCTGGAACACAAGATGACCCATACATAATAGAGGGCTGGAATATTAGTGCCAACGATGGCATCTATTGTATCTGGATTGAAAATACAGATGTGTGGTTTGTGGTGCGAAACTGCAATGTATGGTCCATAATCTCATACGGCGCTGAGATCTATTTGAAGAATGTAACCAATGGTAAGCTTGAAAACAATACATGCTATGGGCACAGATATAGCATACGCCTAGAGTCCTCAATCAGTAACACACTTACAAATAACACTTTCTGGGGTGGTGGCATTTTTATTGAGGGATCCTCCATTGCGCACTGGAATACACATAACATAGAGACCACAAACTTGGTGAATGGAAAACCAGTGTATTATTACAAAAACCAGGAGGGTGGTATCGTGCCTTCAGATGCAGGGCAGGTGATACTTGCAAATTGCACGCACATGGCTGTCTCAGGGCTTAAAGTGAAAGATTCCTTAAGAGGTATCCAGGTAGGTTTCTCTTCATATAATACTATCATGAACAACAGCATTACCAACACCAATTGCCCTCCGAATTCATATGGCATATACATTTATTTCTCAAGCAACAACACGATCACAACCAATAACTGCTCTGGGAATTCATATGGCATATACCTGTGGCATTCAAACTCAAACAACATTACAAACAACAATTGCTCTACAAATTGGGTTGGAATCTCCCTAGATTCCTCAAACTACAACGACATCACAAACAACACCTGTTCTGGAAATCCATATGGAATATACTTGTATTACTCAGGCACATGCAACATCGCAAACAACAATTGCTCTGCGAATTCATATGGTATATACATTTATTCCTCAAGGAACAATACCATCGCAAACAACACATGCTCTGCGAATTCAGAAGGCATATACCTATCTCGGACAAATACCAATACCATCACATACAATAACTTCAGGCAAAACACATACTATGCCATCTACATCACAGATGGCTCCACTACCAACAGCATCCATCACAACAATTTCAGGCATAACAATGGTGCTGGAAGGGGTGTAAGCGCCAACAGTCAGGCATACGATGGTGTATATGGCAATTCTTGGTATGATAATACAACACAGGAAGGCAACTACTGGAGCAACTGGGATGGCAATGGGTGGGGGAG
>JBMFNT010000053.1:0-1527 GCA_049970015.1 Candidatus Micrarchaeia archaeon | reverse complement strand
GGATTGAAACAGCTTCTCGAGGTGCTGATAGATAACGGAGCAGATGGTTAGAACAAGACTAATGTAGGATTGAAACTGCAGTATGCATTAGCGCAGTTCCGCCGTCTTCATCCTTGTTAGAACAAGACTAATGTAGGATTGAAACCCTATTATATTTTTGTAAACTTCTTTCACTCCTGGCGTTAGAACAAGACTAATGTAGGATTGAAACTAAGTTGCTCATAGAGAATGGAGCTGATGTAAACGCGTTAGAACAAGACTAATGTAGGATTGAAACATACAGCCTCTCTTAATATCTGCTCGATTTCTTCGGGTTAGAACAAGACTAATGTAGGATTGAAACTAAGTTGCTCATAGAGAATGGCGCAGATGTGAACGCAAAGGATGTTAGAACAAGACTAATGTAGGATTGAAACTTTTCTTCCTCATCAATAAACATAACCAAACAAAACGTTAGAACAAGACTAATGTAGGATTGAAACGGATACCTTAAAATATATTGGTATGATTGGTTTATGGTTAGAACAAGACTAATGTAGGATTGAAACTCGATTTTGGGCGGTTTAACTGCGCAGCAACGCAGTAGAGTTAGAACAAGACTAATGTAGGATTGAAACTTTTCTATTAGCACTTTCACATCGCTAATGTAACCGTTAGAACAAGACTAATGTAGGATTGAAACTCAGCGGCTAATTCACAATCACAAATACAACAGCCTGTTAGAACAAGACTAATGTAGGATTGAAACTCACTCTCTAATTCTTCTATTTCTTTTTTTATCTTTGTTAGAACAAGACTAATGTAGGATTGAAACTTCCTCCGCCTCTTCAATGCTGCTAATTGATGATGGCGTTAGAACAAGACTAATGTAGGATTGAAACACTCCCAGAGCGCCTAGAAGAATAAGATTTTTATTAGTTAGAACAAGACTAATGTAGGATTGAAACTCTTTAACGGCGTAGTGAAGAGGTGTCCAGCCTTTTTTGTTGTTAGAACAAGACTAATGTAGGATTGAAACTGTTTTTTCATTTATGCTGAATAGCTCTATTATATCCGTTAGAACAAGACTAATGTAGGATTGAAACCTTGGTGTAATCATCCCGAGCTTCTCGAGGTGCTGAGTTAGAACAAGACTAATGTAGGATTGAAACCAATTTTCTTTATCTCATCCACGCTTGTGTTCTCTTTGTTAGAACAAGACTAATGTAGGATTGAAACTTAACTCGTTTTATTACAATGCTAAAACCGTTCTTTTGTTAGAACAAGACTAATGTAGGATTGAAACTTTTTCATACCAAATTCACCTCCCCCGTCTTCGTCGGTTAGAACAAGACTAATGTAGGATTGAAACTATTTACCACCTCACTTATTATATGCACACAAAAATGTTAGAACAAGACTAATGTAGGATTGAAACGTTGCGCTTGTTAATAATATTACTGCTTTTTGTTTAGTTAGAACAAGACTAATGTAGGATTGAAACTTTATTACTGTTTCTATTTCTCGCATTTGCTGCATTGTTAGAAC
>JBMFNT010000052.1:0-1539 GCA_049970015.1 Candidatus Micrarchaeia archaeon | reverse complement strand
CTATTGCATTTTTTGGGTTAAACAGAATAACACCGTCTTCAATGACAGCAGCACAACCGTCAATGTCGGTATCTACGAACTTATGGCCGGGTACACGTTTCTATTTTAACATTACATCTGAGCATCTTGCTCATTATGAACAGGCGTGCACTCTGCGCGCCTGTTTCTTTGGGTTACGCCCGGCATGGGCAAAAAGCCGGCCGGGTATTCGTTTATCCAGCTCAGGATAAAAGCCTTACCATTTTCAGTGCCTTTGTTCTTTCGTAGAGTCTTCTATCGGCAGTCACAAAATCGCATTTCAGGTCCAATGCAAGGACAATGTACGCAGCATCATATACACTTATACTATGCCGCCTGGATAGTGCCATTGCTGTTAAAAACTCTTTATGTCCGAAATGAAACACCTCAAAATCAAAATGCCATAGAAGCGTAAACGCTTCCATAGCATCATTTGTATTTAATCCGGTTTTTGTAGTCAGCACATTGCCGATCTCATAGAAGAACAGGTCGTGAACCGCTATAATTCCTTTACCTGAAATGTGCCTTTCCCGGTAAGATTTTGCGCTGAATGATTCTTCTTCATCTTCAAAAATCCACTTCAGTACCACGGAAGCATCCAGAACTATCATTTGCCCTCTCTGATTTCCCTTACTACTTTTACAACATCAATGGTGGCTGTCTGCTGCAAATGCTTCTTGTTCCATGTATCCATCGCAGCAGCAATCTTGTTCAGCCTTTTTTCCCTGTCCTTTTTTATTACCTTTTCCTCATAGTCCTTCACTGATATCATTACAGCAAGCGGTTTATTGGATCTCGATATTATCACCTGTTCATCCTTTTCATATACCTCGTTCAGGAGAGAGCCGAGCTTCTTCCTGAGATCAAGGGCTGTCACTGTTTTCATAGTATCCTCCTTAACTATACTATATACTATCATAGCAACTATGTCAATATACAGGAATTGTTCAGGATTCATCCAGCACGTTCCAAGTGAAGTGAGGATAAAAATGAAGGGCCAAGGGAAAGGAATCATACAATGAAACGTAGGGGCTGGGTTTCCCTGCCCTTTTTTTCAAAAACCTCCCATCTGTGACCAATCTGTGACTTTTCGTGCACCCAAAACGGACCCAAAACGGGGTCAAGTCTTTACTCTTGAATTAATTCAGGAGAGGTGGCATGGGAACCCGGGTATGGGAAAGCGAACATAGGTGAGCAGATAAGCAATGATACTCACCGTTCGAATACTGATTCTGATGCACGGCTTGCGAGGAAAGCATGCATGGGTGCGACAGAATTGAGCCATGCAGTTACCTATGTAATGGACAGTGAGTTATCATATTTACGAGGATGCAATAAATGTAGCGAGGGAATTAAACAAGACAATGGAATATCGTATATTCCAAAGGATAAGGAAGCGGATTGAGGAATTATTTGGGGAGGCGAAAGAGTTTATGGGGGTTAAGGAGGGCAAAGTTTAGAGGTGTAAGATTTGTTAAAGAACAGGTATTAATGACTGCTATGTGTATTTCACTCCAATTC
>JBMFNT010000051.1:0-1539 GCA_049970015.1 Candidatus Micrarchaeia archaeon | reverse complement strand
GTAGTTGCCTTCTTGCGCAGTGTTGTTATACCAGTAGTTCCCGCCCACATCATCATATGCCTGACAATTCCCAGAAACACCCTTGCCCGCACCATTGTTCTGCCAGAAGTTGTTGTGATGGATTATATTGCCAGTGGAAGATGAGGTGATGTAGATGGCATAGTATGTGTTGTGATAGAAGTTGTTGTAAGTGATGTTGTTGTTGCTTTTGCTTTGTTTTTCGTTCGCCATTCTCTCATTAGTGTTTAGATTTGGTGTTTTTTTATTTTTATTCATATATATTCATATTACTGTGAATAGTAACTAGTAACATGGTATATCAAGATACCTCAAACTTTGCTTTGTTGCACAATATCAAGCAATTTTACTTTTTCGCATCCCAGAACCGAGAATAGCGTTCTAGTACATTTAAGTTATGCAATACAACATGCACACCAGAAACTTTATCTACCTTCAAAAGATGTCGTTTATATGAATGAGCTACGATTTAATAGGATTACTGGTGAGTGGGTGATTATAGCAAGTGAAAGAGCAAAAAGAAAGAAGGAAATTGGTGAGAATAAGGGGGAAAAGGCACAGATACCAGAATGGAGTGAAAATTGCCCTTTCTGTCCTGGGAATGAAGAGCAAACACCCCCTGAAATCTTTTCCTATACTTATTCTGAAACCCCAGGTTCAAAATGGAAAATAAGGGTAATACCAAACAAATACCCAGTGGTTTCCAACCAATATAGCACAAGCATAACTGATGGTTTTTTCAAAAGGAGAAATGCCACTGGTCTTCATTATGTGATTGTAGAATCTCCATATCACAATAGAGACATTCCGGATATGGAGCACTCAGAAATCCAGGATGTGGTCAATGCCTATTTTGAGACGATGAAAAAACTCCTTGAAAAACCAGAAATAAAATCAGTGATTCTGTTCAGGAACCATGGGAAGGATGCAGGGACTTCTTTAATTCACCCCCATTCACAGGCGGTTGGGTTTTCATTTGTGCCTACACACATTATGGATTTATTCAATGTGGCACGATGTTATGCCCATGAATACGGGAGCTGTCTATACTGTGATACTCTGAAGGAGGAGATTGCGAATGGTGAGCGGATAGTATATGAGAACGAAGAATTTGTTGCACTTGTGCCCTTTGCTGCAAAACTTCCGTATGAAATCCACATAATACCAAGAAAACACAGGAGCCATTTTATCAACACTGAGAGAAATGCACTGGTTGCACTTGCAGATGTGCTTGGGAGAGTTTTGAAGGCACTGAGAGATGCTCTGGGCGACCCTTCATACAACCTTGTGCTTCACACATCTCCATCTTATTTGAAGGAAGTAGATTACTATCACTGGTACATTGAAATCATACCGAGGATTACAATCCCTGCAGGACTTGAAATGGGTTCTGGCATCACTGTAAATATATCTCTGCCCGAAAATGATGCAATAATTTTGAAGGAGCATATAAGTTGAACAGATAACCCAAAACCCATAAATAACCATCTGTGATAACCATTTTTGTGATGCTTAACCTAC
>JBMFNT010000050.1:0-1611 GCA_049970015.1 Candidatus Micrarchaeia archaeon | reverse complement strand
GCATTGGATTTTTTATTATCTCCTCCTTATCTCCACTCTCCACCACCTTTCCCAAATAGAGAACGCTGATCCTTTTTCCAATGTAGGATGCAACGGATATATCATGCGTTATCATGAGCATTGAAACATTGTATTTCCTGTTCAAATCCCTCATCATGTTTAGGAAATTCGCCCTTATTGATACGTCCAGCATTGATACGGGTTCATCTGCAACTATGAACTCAGGTGATATGGCAAGGGCCCTCGCTATTGCCACCCTCTGCCTCTGACCACCTGAAAGCTGGTGTGGATACCTCTCCATAAAGTCGGCCGCAGGTTTTAGTCCTACATCCTCAAGTACCCTCGCTATCCTTCCCTCATCATAGGGAATCCTGTTAAGCTTAAGTGGCTCTGCAACCGTATCCTTCACCCTCATCCTTGGATTCAGTGATCCGTATGGATCCTGGAATATTATCTGAACCCTCTTCCTTATCTCCTTCATCTCCCTCTTGCTTACAGAGAATATGTCAACACCATCTATTTTTACCGTGCCCTCGGTTGGCTCTATCAGACCTATGAGTATCCTTCCGAAGGTCGTTTTACCGCTGCCTGTCTCACCTACAAGTGAATATATCTCCCCCTTATCTATGTTTAAGGATACGCCATCAAGTGCCTTGACGAATTTTTTCTCCCTCTTAAGGAAAGAGCCCTTGACCGGGAAGTATTTTTTAATACCTTCTGCCTCAACTATAAACATATCATTCACCATAAAGAGTGCAATAAACCCTGTGTTTCTCCTCAATCAACCTTGGGTCATAGTTGTAAAACCTGCATTTCTCAGATGCGAACTGGCACCTGTTGTAGAACCTGCATCCAGGCGGAGGGTTTACCAGGCTGATTGGCTCACCTGGGATACCCTTGATCTCCTTTGGTGATCCTGGCTCAGGTATTGAAGAGAGAAGGCCCACAGTGTATGGATGCTTTGCATTATTGAGTATCTGCTCATTTTCACCCTCCTCAGATATCTTTCCACCGTACATTATGGCTATCCTGTCCGCCACCTCAGAGACTATGGGTAGATCATGGCTAATGAGTATGGTGGTCAGGTTGTATTCCCTCTGAAGAGACTTTATAAGCTTCATTATCCTGTCCTGCGTCACAACATCAAGCGCCGTGGTAGGCTCATCGGCTATTAATATTTCAGGGTTTGTTATTATAGCCATGGCTATTACAACGCGCTGTTTCATTCCACCGCTCAGCTCATGGGGATACCTTTTCCAGACATTCTCTCCAAGCCCAAGCATTGCAAGCTTCTCCCTTGCTATCTTTATTGCCTCTTCTTCCTCCATATTCTCGTGTATTATGAGGGGTTCTGCCACCTGTTTTTCTATGTTTATCACGGGGTTCAGGGAATTCATTGCACCCTGGAAGACCATGGCTATCCTTTTACCGCGCCATCTCCTCATACCCTCCTCATCAAGTCTAAGTATATCTGTACCATCAACGTTTATACTGCCAGATGCAATCTCTGCGGAGGGTGGAAGAATCCTCAGGAGCGTTAGACCCAGGGTTGTTTTTCCGCTCCCTGATTCACCCACAAGGCCGAATATTATACCCTTTTCAATCCTCAGG
>JBMFNT010000049.1:0-1634 GCA_049970015.1 Candidatus Micrarchaeia archaeon | reverse complement strand
GTGTGAGCTACAGTGTTTTTCTTAGTGCATTCGCAAAGGAAGGGGTTGCATTTACAATTCCAGTTCTCAATATTGTTCTGATTGTTAGTATTGCTTACATGCTCACGCTTCTGCTCACATCCTATGCAGCAATAAAGGCGTCAAAAATTCCCCCAGCAGAGGCACTGCGGTATATTGAGTGAGGCATATGGATAAAATAATTGAAAAAAATGAAAAAAAGCGTTGGTTTTTGGATTTCTCACTTTAACCATTGATGATTTCTTTTACAATTGCATACTGCAGTGGGCAGCCCCAGTCAACGCCCGGACCACTTGGATGCCAGATAAAATCAGGATGTGCTTGGCTGTTTGCATTTGTGTTTTCGCTTCCACCTTCCCATGCCCCATCTATTATTCCATTCACACTGAATTTGAGCCAGTATTTGTATGTGATCGTAAATGACTTTGTGCCCACATAGTCTTTGGATACACCATCATCTGCAAACCACACAGTTACTGTAAAGTGCTTCTTACTTGTGTCTGTGGTATCATTTGTCGCACTCATCACATACTTGTATGCAGGATAATTCCACACCTCCTCGGTTGCAACAATGTCCATCACCACTGCTTTCTTCTGTGTCCCAATCCATTTGAGGAGGGTGATATGGAAGTCCTTTGGGAACACATCCTGCACATTGTTAGAGGGGCCATTATAGCGTGTGCCCACGAAGAGGTCACATGAGGAAGAATAGTATGATTCTGTGAGCAAGCCCTTCAAGTCTCCCACAGTAAAGGTGATTCCCTGAAGTGTTTTCTGCTGTGTCGGTTCATCCTCACTTACTGATGCTGCACTCCAGGCATGGCAGTGCCCCCACCAACTCTGTACATCAGGGCTCCATCCGTGATTTGCTTTTTCCCATGCCTCTGCACCTGGATTATATCCCCTTGTCTTATTTACATATGCATCGTATTTTGAGCATGGAACTGCAGTGCCATTTGCACTCATTGGCCACCAGTAACCAGACCATGGAATTTTTTGTGATTGTCCGCTGTACTGGTTATTCTTTGGATCTGTACCATACATGTTAACCTCTATACCATCATATATGCCATCTCCATCTGTATCTGGATTATTTGGGTCTGTCCCAATTTGCATCTCCTTTGCATTCGTAAGACCATCACCGTCATCGTCTCCATTGCTTCCTCCGTTGCCACCACCGTTGTTGCCTTCAAGAGTTGCAGTAATTGTGTAGCTTCCAGAACCCTTGTAGGAATATACCATCACATAGTATGTGCCTGCTGGGTTGTTTATGCTTACTGTCTCATCACTTGAGCTTGTGTAACCTCTTGCCAGATAACTGCTTGTCGTGGGCTTCGCATCCTTTTTGATATAGAGGTCAAAATCTACACTTGAGCTATCTGGCCCATCTGTTTTCACTGTAAGTTTGCTTCCGCCCTCAACCACGATTTTGTAATAGTCTTTTTTTCCGTTCCCGCTCAAACTCCCGCTCAATGTTGAGTTTACCTGCAAATCCCTTTCAACATCATCTGCCCTCCCTAAATTCGCACTTACCAGCACAAAAAATGTGCTGATTGCTATCATTGCTATCACTACACTTGCCACACCCGCAACCATTTTCCCTTTTCTTTTGTTTG
>JBMFNT010000048.1:0-1697 GCA_049970015.1 Candidatus Micrarchaeia archaeon | reverse complement strand
CCTACACATTCACGGTTCACTCATACCATGGTGGAGATTTATCCAAAAGTTCAAGTGGAACCACAAGAATGGAGATTGTGTTCAAGTCTGATTGGATAGTTGATTCTTATTCCAACGGACAGCCATGTGTTTGGATACAATGGAAAACATCTACCGCCAGCGGACTATCTAACCACAAAGCTACAGTAAAAGCGACACTACCAGGTGGACAGACAATAACTCAAACACTTGTGCCTACTTCTGTGGTGGTGGCTAATACCTATTGGTGGTATGTAGTTTTCATAATAGACACGCAGCAGAGAACAATCAAAAATGTGCAACTGGATGTAGAAATCAAAGCAACCTATGCTGGCTATACAGAAACAGCATGTGGAGCTGGCACTGGCTACAAAGACTCCGATGGAGACAAGCTCTATGATGGCGAGGAATGGTATTATGGCACCTCACCAGATAAGGCAGACACGGATTATGATGGAAGCTGGGATTCTACAGAGGTGTGGTTTATGAAGAGTGGTGCGAACCCATTATTTCAACAAAGGGTGATAAGAGTATACATTTATGGCTATGGATTTGGTTATTCTGGCAGATTTTATCTCACGGTGAATGAGATAAGAACACCACCTACAGGTTGGATTGAATTTACAGGAGGCACTAGCTACTCTCCATGGACAGAGGTGTGTGTGCTCTACCCAGTAAGCAGCACATATGCTGCAATACAATGGTATGTGTATGTTGACTTTTATTCTCTATCAGTCTCTGATTTATCTGGTGTAGGTACAAGTGCATGCAACCTGGATTCTAATGACCCGTTTATCAGAATAGGCTGGGGAAATTATGGTTGGCTCTGGCTTACTTACAGCACACCTAAGGCAAGTCCAGATGAGCCGCCATGGGCACCTTTAGCAAGAGCGTTAGCACCATATCAAATTTATGAGGATATGAACCAGGAGTTTCCGACAAGTATATTCTTTGATGGTGATAGAAACATGGCAAACAATGGGTTGCCAGCAACATGGCCAGATGGAACAGGGAATAGAAGATGGCACAAGGATAATGCAATAAACAGTGCGCTTGCAAATTCAGGCTATGTAGGAAAAGGTTATTATGCAAAAAGTGATTATGAGAAGAAGGTGAGCCTTACTACAGTGTATCTGCAGGGATACCAACAAGGTAATCTTCTTGGCATTCAGTACTGGTTCTACTATCCATTCCACGATGACCCTGGGTTAGACCCCCATCCGCACAACTGGTGGTATTTCTGGGTGGTTTACGAGATGGATATATCCGCGAGGAAGCCTGTGAAGGTAGTGTATGATTTCCATCATAATTTGAGAGCAGAGTCATTTACGGATACTGGTCGAGTGCAGAGAGATGGATTGCATGTACTAACCTATCATGATGCAGGAGGGCATAGGGTGCTCTGGGATTCTGGTGAGACACCAAGTTTGGGCGACTTGCTCTTGTTATCCAGGCGCTGGACACTTGCAGATGTATATGAAGAATACCCAACTAGAGATGTGTTAGGAGGTGATAAGATATTTGGAACTATGATTGAGTATCTGAAGCGGAAAGGGGAGATTGCAAACTGGCGCAATGCAAACCAGGATTGGAATGAAGGCGCAACATTGAAGGTAGAAGCATTTTCCCATTGGGTCTGGGTGTATGGGGTGGAAAGTACATTGGTAAATGACCCACAA
>JBMFNT010000047.1:0-1799 GCA_049970015.1 Candidatus Micrarchaeia archaeon | reverse complement strand
TTCTCCCAATCAGGAGAACATCAATAAAAAATATGTAGAACTTGATGAATTGGTGGATAAACTATTAAAAAAAGTAAATGAGGTAGATTATTTGAATTCGAAGGAAATGAAATAAATTAAACCTTAACTCTGGATTTTTTGCGTAATATCTTCCTTTTCTTTTTTCTTGTTTTTTTGTTAGCTATTTATTTTACTTGCTTTGTTATCAGTTCTGGTTATGAAAAAATTAATATTCATATTACGTATATATACGTAATATGACTGAACTACCTGAGTGGGTTAAAAAATTTAAATCCAAGGGTATGGAGATCAGAAAGTTTGGAAACAGGTATTATGCTTATAGTGTCTCTAGCAAATATGACAAAAATAAGAAAAGAGCCAGGAAAATTACAGGGGAGTATCTGGGTGTTGTTACAGAATCGGGAATATTCAAAAAGAGTGCGATTCCAATAGTTCATACGGATTATGAATACGGTGCAGTAGCACTGTTGTACGGTATAGCAGAAAAAACATTGAACCCGATAATAAAAAAACAATATCCACTTCTTTTTGAAAGAATTATTGCGTTTGCAATACTGAGATTGATAGATCCTTTGCCTTTGAAATCAGTGCGCTATATCTATGAAAAAACATATTTGTCAGATGTATTTGATGAAACAATGTCGCCGGAATCACTGTCCAATCTATTATGGGCATTGTCTGATCAGAAGAGCACGGAGATTATGAGGGAGCTTTCAGAAAAAGGGGAATATATGCTTATGGACATGACATCAATATTCTCAAGATCAAAGAGCATAAATATAGCAGAACTGGGCCATAATGCTGATGAAATACATCTGCCACAGATAAACATCCTCCTATTGTTCTCTATTACAAAAATGGTGCCAACATTCATAAGGATTGTACCAGGTTCCATAAGAGATGTTTCAACCCTGATCAATACAATAGATATGACCGGCTCATCAATGGTCATACTGATCATGGATAAAGGGTTTTATTCCAAAGACAACATAAAAGAATTGGAGAAACATCACATTAAGTACATAATACCTTTGAGGCGTGATTCATCACTGATACCGGAACTTAAAGAATTTGCAGGAGTGTTCAAGTACGAAGGAAGGCCAATCAAGTACTGGAATAGATCTAACAATGTTATTACGTATGAAGATCCAGAACTGAAGATGGAAGAAGAAAAAGATTACTTAGATAGAATAAATGAGGGAAAGAGAAGCAGGAAAGAATATATGGCCAGTGAAGGATCTTTCGGGAAGTTATATCTGTTATCAAATGTGAATGACAGCCCTGAAAATATATACAAACTGTACAAGCAGCGTGAATATATAGAATATGCATTCAATGTATTCAAGAATTTACTTGAAGCTGATAAAACATATTTAAGAGATGCAAACATGCTATCATCATATATGTTTCTAAATCTTTTATCGTTATACCTATACTTCCAGGTACTGAATATGTCAGATGGAAAATACAGTGTGCGAGATATTCTGTTAATATTATCCAGAATCAAGATTTACAAATATAAAGATAGTGAAATTTTAGGAGAAATCCCGAAGAAGGCAAAAGAGTTGGTGCAAAAGTTATCAGTAAATCTGGAAGTATTACGTAAAAAATAAAGAGTTAAGGTTTAAATACTAATAATTTATACAAATTAACTATGAATCCTAATCTCCCGAAATTTTAATAACAATATTATTTGAATAATAGCCACAATTTTTCATAGATGGTATTTTGATAGAAATGTTTATTACTAACATTGTTATTATTATTAACAATGTCCT
>JBMFNT010000046.1:0-1895 GCA_049970015.1 Candidatus Micrarchaeia archaeon | reverse complement strand
GGATTGAAACCTTCACTGGGCGGCAGGGAATGGCAGCGCCAAAGCTGTTAGAACAAGACTATTGTAGGATTGAAACAATACTTCTGCAATTTTCAGTTTTGATGGAACGAATTGTTAGAACAAGACTAATGTAGGATTGAAACTTTCTATCCCTTGCGTTCACATCTGCGCCAGCTCCAGTTAGAACAAGACTAATGTAGGATTGAAACGAGTGATTATTGCTGTGATATCTGCCTTCTCCTATACGTTAGAACAAGACTAATGTAGGATTGAAACTGTTTGATTAGAATTTTTGTTATGCGTACTTTTTTATGTTAGAACAAGACTAATGTAGGATTGAAACCTTGCTCCGACGAAAGTTGCAGTTCCATTTGTTGCTGGTTAGAACAAGACTAATGTAGGATTGAAACTTCTGCATTAGAATCTTGAATGTTTCGGGATAGTTATGTTAGAACAAGACTAATGTAGGATTGAAACTTAATCGACATCTGCACACTTTCCATATCTGCTTCTGTTAGAACAAGACTAATGTAGGATTGAAACTTCTTTGCCGCATAATGAATGGGTGTCTTGCTGTATGTTAGAACAAGACTAATGTAGGATTGAAACTAAAATGCAGCGTCCATTAGCGCCGTCCCGCCGTCGTTAGAACAAGACTAATGTAGGATTGAAACGGTAGTTTTCAATTAATTTATTTTATAGCTTATTTTGTTAGAACAAGACTAATGTAGGATTGAAACTTCGCAGTATCGACGTTAATTATTCTACCGTCTCCCATGTTAGAACAAGACTAATGTAGGATTGAAACTTGTATGTTGCCCAATGTAGTGGTGTCCAGCCGTCACGTTAGAACAAGACTAATGTAGGATTGAAACTTTTCTTTTAAAACCTTCAGTAGCTCGGGATGGCCATTCGTTAGAACAAGACTAATGTAGGATTGAAACAATATTATATGAGGTGATGAAATGAAAAATGAAAAAGTTAGAACAAGACTAATGTAGGATTGAAACCAACAATTCGACGATACAAAGCTCACTAAACAGGACGTTAGAACAAGACTAATGTAGGATTGAAACGTCGGTGCCGTCGCAGGTTATTTTGCACCGTCAGTCCTGTTAGAACAAGACTAATGTAGGATTGAAACGGCGTAGTACTTGCCTTCCGCTTTCTTTTGCCTTTTTGTTAGAACAAGACTAATGTAGGATTGAAACGCCAGCACTGCATGCCGCTGTCCGTCGAAATCACGAGTTAGAACAAGACTAATGTAGGATTGAAACAAAAAAAGAAGATTTTTATTAATCCTCATCAATAAAGTTAGAACAAGACTAATGTAGGATTGAAACTCGCCGCTTCTAGCTCTTCTCTGTCCTGCGCTTTCATGTTAGAACAAGACTAATGTAGGATTGAAACGCTTCAGTTAGAATTTGTAATGTTTGCTTTCTGTTGCGTTAGAACAAGACTAATGTAGGATTGAAACGCTGCGTTGTGCAGTATTCAAACCGCCGAGCAGCGAGTTAGAACAAGACTAATGTAGGATTGAAACGCAGCTCATAATCCACATCTTCCATTTTTCATCACCTGTTAGAACAAGACTAATGTAGGATTGAAACAAAGATTTTTAATTTTATTCAATGCTTCGGATATTTGTTAGAACAAGACTAATGTAGGATTGAAACTCTGCACGCCGCACTACGACGGTTTTTTGATTTGTGGACCGTTAGAACAAGACTAATGTAGGATTGAAACTCCCCTGCCTGTGTCCTAGCTGCAAATTCTGCCATCGGTTAGAACAAGACTAATGTAGGATTGAAACGAAGCTAAAGAATATGTGAATACAGGATTATACGGAAGTTAGAACAAGACTAATGTAGGATTGAAACAAAAGCTCTCAAAGT
>JBMFNT010000045.1:0-1909 GCA_049970015.1 Candidatus Micrarchaeia archaeon | reverse complement strand
GGAATTGAAATGAAAGCTGCAAATGCTCTGCTGTTCAAGGTTAACCAGATAGGGACCCTCAGTGAAGCTCTAGATGCGGCTGAACTAGCCTTTAGAAATGGATATGGTATCCAAGTATCCGAGAGATCAGGACAAACAGAGGATACGTGGTTAGCCGATTTAACCGTTGCAATAAACGCTGGACAAATAAAAACAGGTGTGACCCGAAGTGAAAGAATCGCTCAATACAATCAACTCTTGAGAATAGAAAACGAGCTGTTCAATACAGCAAAATATGCAGGAAGAAACTTCAGACAACCTTTTTAGATTTTCCGTAAAACGAAAACTCAAGTTGACTCTAACTGCGCGCATGACTTTACCCATGTGAATTAACTACGACTTTTCTTATAAGCTTAACCTATCACCTTCCCTCTTTATGCTGCAAGAAGGCATACCACCTACCCATTCGAGGCTCCCCCTCATCATCGTTGCCCTCCGGCATCATGTTAAAAGGCTCCCGCAATTATGAAAACGAGGCTCAAACCTCATAAAGTCAGTTGCGGTTCAACCCCTTAACTGTGATATGGCCTCCGATCCTTCAACACCCAATAAATAATCTTCAGCAACTTAGCAGAAGCAGCAACTATAGCCTTCGCATTCCCCTTCTTCTTGGACAGCCGCCTATAAAAAGTAGCAATGTTACCATCAGGTTCAGATCTAATGTGAACCCACGTACACTGATTAAGAACCCACCTCAAATACGGGCTGCCAGTCTTCGTTATCCGGCCATGGTAAGTCACCCCGCCACTACACCGCGTTGAAGGCGCCAAACCCGCGTACGAAACAAGATGAGACGAATCTGGAAACCTATCAATCTCTCCGATCTCACTAATTATCAACAGGGCCGAATAGAAAGATATTCCAGGAATCGTCATCAAAAGCCTGGCACCCTCATCATTCAAAGCCTCACTGCAAATCATCTTAGATGCCTCATGAATCTCCAAATTCAACCTCTCAATTATCCTCAGATAACCCTCAATTCTAGCATCTTTGACTTTTCTTAGCTCTTCCAAGAAACCCTCAGTGAAGGGCCCATAACCTATGTTTATATTATTCATTTGAAGATAAGCGTGCACTCTATTCTTTACCATGCCTCTCATCCTGACTAAATTGGCCCTGTAGCGGACAAGCTCTCTAAGGCCCATTACACGCCTCAACGGCACATAGCACTCAGCTATATACCCACCTCTGAGCAGATTCGCAAGCATTAGAGCATCCATCCGATCCGTCTTCATCTTTGCAGAAGCAATAGCCTTCGTCTTAACAGGATTAGAAAGCACAACCCTATGCCTCCTAGACAATATTTCATACAGCCAATACCAAGACGAAGAAGACTCCATCACCACAGTAGCATTACTTAACCTCTTTGAGAAATCCTCGATCTTCTCAGGATCATTCTCTATCCTTCCATGTTCCAACACCACTCCACACTCATCGACAATAGCCACTTCAGTATATTTTTTATGAACATCTAATCCCACGAACATACGCATACTATCGTCTGATTGACTAATATCCTTCTCGTTCACATCCCATTATGAAAGGCTTTTCTTAGTATTGTTTAGGCTGGTTGGTCCGTGAACACTTTGGTCTATGCGACCGTGCGCATGACTGGACCGTACCTGAGCTGCTAAAGAGTTGGGCTTTGCGCCCGAATGAGTGTGTGCAGCCTGAAGCCAGCTAAAGAATGGAGGGGGTGAATGATGTGAGGTATGTGGGTGTGGATGTGAGTAAGGGGAAGTGTAGGGCCGCTGTTGTTGATGAGGACGGCGTTCTAATTGAAGAGTTCAGCTTCTTCAATGACTTTTCAGGGATTGAAGGGTTTGTTCAGGAGCTTTCAGATGGTGACGCTGTGGTTATGGAGTCCACT
>JBMFNT010000044.1:0-1933 GCA_049970015.1 Candidatus Micrarchaeia archaeon | reverse complement strand
ACATGCAGCCAAACAATAAAATGGCGAAAGAGTATATTGCGTTATAACTAAAAACCCACATTGGAAGCAGCCACCCCCACCAATAGAAGAAGAAATAGAGAGCAATCAGGTAGAAACCGATTTTATTTAAAGATCTGGGGATAGAAACATCACTAACGCCATAAAAATAAGCATCCGCCAAATCTCTGATGCCATAAAAACAAGCCAGCCAGATCAAACAAACAAATACTCCTGGACCGAGGCAGCAAAGGCTGCCGTACTTCATACTATAATAATCAAGCAATGCCCATGAATAGATAACCGAACCACTGGAACCTATCAAGGCTACACTAACATTTATTGCTACTTCTACCCAAATGCGGTGCCCTTTTTTTTCTCTTTTTCTCTTATTCATCAAATCACCATTTTGTTTGAATTTTATTCATGATCAGATTATGGAATGTTTGAAGGATCGAACCAAATGAGCCCAGTGCCCGAACGCACTGTAATTCTATATCCATGATATCTGGAGAAATTTGAAATGAGAAAAAGGTCGCCAGTATCTATATTTGAATTCTTGTTCATATCAATATATGTACTATCAATATATGTACAATTTGCAGTGCTTTCAATTTGCAGTGCTTTCTTGAGGAGATTTAGGTTTCCATACAAAGGTTTGTGTTTGATTAGATATTGTAACATTCACAATGCAATCTATGGAAACATTTTTGTCTTTACTCATATACACATACACCACAAATAACCCAACATCTTTCTCTTCGTTCCAGTAAGCAAATTCAAACCTTCCTACACCCTGCCGCCAACCCTGCCCTCCGTCAGTCCCCCACAATAAGTAGGGAAAAAATGGAGTACAAAGCAGCACCCCTACAATTATTCCAGCTATAATCTCTTTATAGGAGGATATTTTCCTTTTCCAATGTTTAGAGGTTTGATTGTTTGTTTTCGTTCCCTCTGGGGTAACCATTGTGAGAGCGCATATTAACACTCTTATTCCCTCTCATCCAATCACCTCAAAATTCATCTTCTGCGTCACATCAAATGTTGGTGGAAACCGTGAGAATATCTTGTCAAAAGTTGAACTCGGGTTGTTGCGGCATTGCTCACTAAAATTCTTGTTTATATCAATTGGAGGGAAAGTAAAAGAGGCATACGGGATATAATGTCTCCCATCATGATATCTTGCAGATTCGGCAAAACTAAGAATTTCACGCTCGCATCCTTGGATTACAACAAACCACTCCCAACAAGATTTTCTGGTCTTCGCCCACTGCTGCGTATGTGGATAGCCCAAATCAGCATAAAGTTTTCTGTAACTCATGAAATACCAGTTAGTGTTCATTACTGAGTTATCGCCCAAAGATTGGTATGGCCAGTATGGCCACTCCGCATACTCCTCATATAGTCCAAAAACATAATGGCAGAGTTCATGAACAAGCGTACATCCGTAATATGGGGAGGAAATATTGCACCACGTACCATCTGTAAATGCCTTATATGCCCTAGGTAACACCACTTCGCCCACTGTCTCCAAAGGCCAAGGCCACCACAATATTGTTCTCATTCTCATACTAACCCTCCAACTTGATGTGAAGTGGTACTTCCCCCATTCCTTCATCTGGTGTACCCTCTTTTGGAAGCAATTGAAAGTAACAGCCTGTAAAGTTATGTGATATATCCACAATAAAGATTCTATCACCTTCATCTATACGCATGTTCTTAACAAATTCATCAAACCAAACATCCTGCCGAGGATCATCTGTGAGATTTCCTGATGATATAATTGCATCTGGAGGAATTAAAACTTTAGACAAATTTAATTTTATTATTCTCCATTCAAAATTTTCAATTTGTAGTCTGTATCTTTCGAGTTCCTCATATTTCCGCACACTGCAGAGTGGATATATTTTAGTTATCGTAAGAATATATCCAAACG
>JBMFNT010000043.1:0-2021 GCA_049970015.1 Candidatus Micrarchaeia archaeon | reverse complement strand
AATAAGGGCACATATAGACCCAGAGGGGTTGCTGATTGGAATTGAGCCCCTGCGTCCGAACAATATGGCAGAGCAGAGAATTGAGGTGTATTACTTCTATGATGACCTTGAGGACCCTGCAAGAGTTGCAATGAACTGGAAGCATGAGGCAACACTGCTGAGAATAAATGGGGAGGCACCATTGGAGTATTTGGATCCAGCAGGCGGCGTTGATGTGAACATTGTTAGAGCATGGGAAAAGATGGAAGGGTTTGCAAAGACAAACAATTCATGGCATTCATATCCAAGCTCCTTCTACATGAGGGAAGCCAGTGGTGGAGGCAGAATACCGATGAGTGTGCACATTGTTATTGATGCCAGCGGTTCGATGGGGTGGTATGGTAAGTGGGATGCTACGAGAAACGCGCTCTTTGCATTCCTTGACAAAATGAATGCTACACTGGGAGATGAGGCAGCACTCACCATGTTCTCTTTTTATGGAGAACGAGGGATTGTTAATCTAAGAAGCAACACCTATCAAAATCCATACTGGGCAGCAAATTTCGGTGATAATTATCAGTCCACGTGGGTTCATGTGATATCCAGATTCACAACTAATATGCAAACAATTAAAGATGCATTTAATGCAAGGGGCCCCTATGGCAACACCCCACTCACAGATGCCATAGGTTTTGGATGCAGGTGGCTTGTGGATAACGAGTATGTGAATGGTCAGAGAGTGGGTTACAATCGCTCCCACTTTCCTGCACTGATTGTGCTTACAGATGGAGCATCAAACTACAATTACCCATATGGAACCGCTAATACAAATGCTATAAATGACATAAGAGGGAATCCATGGGGAGGCTATCCTGCCCTCAGATTTGATGGTGGCAAGACCATTAATAACACTGTGCCAGTATTTGTGATTGGATTGGGCAACGATGCTGTGGATTCATACCTGCAACCTGTTGCAGACGCCTCACTCCAGATCCTGAAAAGAGGCCCGTTCTCAAGTGGTGGGCATACCTGGAGGGACCAGTATTTCTATGCACCATCTGGTAATGACCTACAGGCAATATTTGACGCAATTTTCAAGGCACTTGAAGACTGGGGTGGTGGGGCTACCGCACCACCAATGGCACCATCTGGGCTTAACCCACCAAATCCAAGACCACAAGCCATCCAGATTAGCTACCCAATTCACACAAACGGATGCAATTACACACTAACACCCGCAATCACGCTCACCTCAGATATGGCTACAGCCAAGCTTACATTCTACCACAGATACAACATGCTTGTGGGCAAGAACGGCGGTGTAATTATGATAGGAACATCTGATGGAAGCTATAACAACTTCAGATACATTGTGCCAACAAAGAGCTATCCAGGCAATATTGTACCAGGACAGTACATTGATTCCACAAGCTTCCCAATCACCTACGCATATACTGGTAGTAGTGCGGGAGGCACTGCAGGCTGGGAATATGCAGAATTTGACCTTACGCCATTTATCCCAGCATCAGGGAGCAGGGGCATAAAGATTGCATTCCAGTATCTTGCAAAATCTGAGAATACAGGCAACGGAGGCTTCTGGTACATAGATGATGTGGAGGTAAAGATTACAAGAAAGAACAGTGTTAGTAATACTGCAAGCATAGCAGACCAGTGGGTGTATGTGCAGGACAGTAATAGGGCGCACAGAGGTGTGGGTGTCTGGTGGAATGGTAATACCAATACTGGATACTTTAGCGGAGGAATTGATAACAGCTTGATTACAAGACCTATTGACCTCACAAATGCGAGAAATGCTACACTTGCTGCCTACTTCAGATTCAATATAAACTGGGGAACACAGGGCACAGGGAGACCTCCAGATGGGTTCAGGGTAGAGGTGAGTGCAGATAACGGAGTTAGCTGGCAGCCAATTTGTCTGGGAGTGCGTAGCGGTTGGAATGTATCGGGTACAGAGGGAACGCAACAAGGAATGCCATCAGGCACAAGTTATACAGGCATAACCGAACCTGGAGACAAGCAAT
>JBMFNT010000042.1:0-2056 GCA_049970015.1 Candidatus Micrarchaeia archaeon | reverse complement strand
CATTCTACAACGATGAGTTTCTACAATAGGAGTTAGAACAAGACTAATGTAGGATTGAAACTGATAAGAAGTGTGCATGTATTTTCTCTCTAATCCATCCGTTAGAACAAGACTAATGTAGGATTGAAACCCGTCGGCGCAGTTTGGCTTGTCGACGGCGCAGTCGGTTAGTTAGAACAAGACTAATGTAGGATTGAAACGTAGTTGGCGCATTCTGCGCTCATCTCCTCGCCTTATGTTAGAACAAGACTAATGTAGGATTGAAACCTTACTGTTTCTGTTGCGCTTTTTAATAATATGATTGGTTAGAACAAGACTAATGTAGGATTGAAACAATTTTTAAGGAAGGAGATAAGAGATGCATTTGAGATGTTAGAACAAGACTAATGTAGGATTGAAACAAGTAAATTTGCCAACACTAACTATTGACTTAACCGTTAGAACAAGACTAATGTAGGATTGAAACTTGTACTTCGCAGATACAAATTTAAACACATGGGGCGTTAGAACAAGACTAATGTAGGATTGAAACGCGAGTACGTCGTAATCAGCACCGACGGCGGCATGCAATGGTTAGAACAAGACTAATGTAGGATTGAAACTTGAAGAAGATGATAAATTCATGTTTAACAATTTCAGGTTAGAACAAGACTAATGTAGGATTGAAACTAAAAATTGCGTGCTGTCGCTCTCGGGATTTGTGCTACTGGTTAGAACAAGACTAATGTAGGATTGAAACAAATTCGCAAGCATTCAGGCCACGCTTGAATATCGCTGTTAGAACAAGACTAATGTAGGATTGAAACTGCATCAAAACATCATAAATCACATTCACGAGGTGGGTTAGAACAAGACTAATGTAGGATTGAAACCCCTTAACAACCCCCTTTTACTTTTTATATATATGTTAGAACAAGACTAATGTAGGATTGAAACTTAACAGTTTTGCCAGATGAAACGATTTTAATTCCCGGTTAGAACAAGACTAATGTAGGATTGAAACGGGGAATACGTCGTGATTTCGACGGATTCAGGCATGCAATGTTAGAACAAGACTAATGTAGGATTGAAACTGCTGACACATAAGCAAATATGCCGATTGCAACAGCAGTTAGAACAAGACTAATGTAGGATTGAAACCGTTTGGCTTTAAAAATCGCACGCACCGCAGGCATAGTTAGAACAAGACTAATGTAGGATTGAAACCTTTACATTGCTGACGTGTCATTAGCGACGTGGGGGTTAGAACAAGACTAATGTAGGATTGAAACCTGGATTGGGATTAACCTTAACCTCTTTCATATCACAGTTAGAACAAGACTAATGTAGGATTGAAACACTCCGACGGCGCCCAAAAGAAGAAGATTTTTATTAGTTAGAACAAGACTAATGTAGGATTGAAACACCTGGACACTTACTACTTTTCTTTTAAGAAAAAGAAAGTTAGAACAAGACTAATGTAGGATTGAAACCTTTATATTGCCGATGTAAGTTTAGCGACGTGGGGTGTTAGAACAAGACTAATGTAGGATTGAAACGAGCAGCAGAAACCGCTCAACATAGATTTTAAGCAATGTTAGAACAAGACTAATGTAGGATTGAAACTCATCATAAAAAATAGTATAGTGATATTTAATGTCCTGTTAGAACAAGACTAATGTAGGATTGAAACTCAAAATCTTTTTTGAAAAACTTCACTGAATTGTGCGTTAGAACAAGACTAATGTAGGATTGAAACAAGGTGGTTGAGGTGATTAGTTGTTGTATGTTTTAACGTTAGAACAAGACTAATGTAGGATTGAAACTAATCAGAATTACACTTACACTTCTAAAACTTATAAGTTAGAACAAGACTAATGTAGGATTGAAACTCAAAATCTTTTTTAAAAAATTTTACTGAATTGTGCAGTTAGAACAAGACTAATGTAGGATTGAAACAATGTAGTAGCTCCCTCTATCCTCGGTGGCAGGGGTAAGTTAGAACAAGACTAATGTAGGATTGAAACTTTTTTATGAGAAACTCGTATGCTTCATAATTAACATGTTAGAACAAGAC
>JBMFNT010000041.1:0-2241 GCA_049970015.1 Candidatus Micrarchaeia archaeon | reverse complement strand
CCAGATCGTATGTCTTGCGGATTCGAGCAACAATCTACAACGTGAGGAGCATTCCTCCTGAAGGCATACAGATTCCTTTATATGTCGAAAGGTCAAATGGGATAAATCGAGCATATCCCAACGAGCCAATCCGCTCCAAGCTTCAGCCCAGAATCTCCTGGCGTACAGATGTTGTCCGTAAGGGTCAGCCATCTGTGTCAATATAAGGTGAGACACCTTCCCCATGGTAAATTAATGTAGAAGAGGGCGGAGGAGGAAGCAGAGAGATGGAGAAGGGGTTGGGTATGGCAGTAGGGAAGGTTGAAGGTGGGCTCCTGTGGTCGAGGGAAGGCGAGCGTAGGGAGCCTGAGGGAGACCACAGGGGGGAGGCCGGAGACCAGAGGGTGGCTGTGGATCCTGAGGTCTTGGAGAGGCCTTTGAGGAGGAAGTATACAGCCGAGTATAAGCTAAGGGTGCTGGATGAGGCAGACAGGTGCAGCAGGCCTGGGGAGCTTGGGGCTTTGTTGAGGAGGGAGGGTCTGTATTCCTCCCATCTCACCATCTGGAGGAGGCAGAGGGAAAGGGGGGTATTGGAGGGGCTGTCTCCCAAGAAAAGGGGCAGGAAGGCCAAGGTGGAGGATGCAAGAGACAGGCGCATAAGGGAGCTTGAGAGGGAGAACCAAAGGCTTGAGAAGCGCCTCAAGCAGGCCGAGAGCATCATCGAGTTCCAAAAAAAACTCTCCGAGATCCTGGGGATACCTCTGGAGGGGGAGCAAGGGGCAAAGTGATGGAGGCTGCCAGGGCGTGTGCCGGGGAGCTTGGGATTTCCAAGGCCTGCGGGGCCTTTGCGCTGGCCAGGGCGAGCTACTACAGGCATATCAAGCCCAAGGGGTTGAAGCTGGTAAGGAAAAGCCCCAGGAAGCCACCCAGGGCCTTGAGCGAGCAAGAAAGAAAGCAGGTGCTGGATCTGATGCACAGTGAGAGGTTCATGGATCAGGCCCCCAGGAGCATATTTGCCACCATGCTGGATGAGGGGAGTTATCTTTGCTCTGTGAGCACCATGTATAGGATCCTGGCCCAGGAGGGGGAGCTCAGGGAAAGAAGGGACCAGCTTCGCCATCCCTCGTACAAGAAGCCTGAGCTTTTGGCCACAGGGCCGAACCAGGTTTGGTCTTGGGACATCACCAAGCTTAAGGGGCCTGTGAAGTGGACCTACTTCTATCTCTACGTGATCCTGGATATCTTTAGCCGCTACGTTGTGGGCTGGATGGTGGCCGCAAGAGACTGTGCAGGTCTTGCCACACGGCTCATCCGTGAGAGTTACCTCAAGCAAGGGGTTGACCCCGGGGGGCTTACCATCCACTCGGACAGAGGCAGCTCCATGACCTCCAAGACTGTGGCAGAGCTTCTTGTGGACCTGGGGGTTTTCAAAAGCCACAGCAGGCCTCATGTCTCGGATGACAACCCCTTTTCCGAAGCCCAGTTCAAGACTCTCAAGTATCGTCCTGAGTTTCCCGAGCGCTTTGGCTCCATAGAGGATGCCCGTGGGTTTTGCAGGGAGTTTTTCTTTTGGTATAACACCCAGCATCGCCACAGTGGGATTGGGCTTATGACACCCGAGGCGGTCCATTACAAAAAGGCCACTGATCTATGGGAAAGGAGGCGCCAGGTGCTCCTCCGTGCCTTTGAGCAGCACCCCGAGAGGTTTGTCAGAAGACCTCCCACGCCGCCTCCTCTTCCCACGGCTGTCTGGATCAACAAACCCAAGGAGAACCCAAATGACTGATTGGGTTCTACATTAATAACGACTCGGAGGCTGTCTCATTTTCATTGACACCTTCCGGTGCCATGAGCCTACCTTACCGGAGGCAAGCCCGGCCTCTTAGCCCGTATTATTCATGTGAGGCCGGCAACATTGGGGGCTTTGCCCCCAAACCCCCGGGATACTTTTGGAAAAATCCTATTTTCTACCCAATGATGGTGTGGTCTATGGTAGAAAAATTGCCGCGGACATATTGCTGTATTATCCTATGGTTTGAAGTGAGTAGCCTGGATTATTCACCTTCTCGTGAATAATCCAGGCTAAAGGTATTGGAGTCTACCAAAGGATCTCAAAAGATAATCACGGGAAATGGAGTTCCCGGCATCCTCAGGTTTCATCCGTAGGGCCGGACGAGCAAGATTTGGCGCGTACCCCCTGGCGGGGGGCAAAAGGGAAAGGTCCGAGTGCCGTGGGGCGTGGAACAGGCTGGGAGACACAAC
>JBMFNT010000040.1:0-2304 GCA_049970015.1 Candidatus Micrarchaeia archaeon | reverse complement strand
GGGGGAGGTTATGCGCCCGTGCCAGTGGTATCTGGTTTTTCATTCCCTGAGTTAAATCCAACCAGCACTTGATTCAAATACGAGCTCAGATAATTTTATTTTATCTTTAAGAGTATGGCCTCCTACAATTGATAAAAACATTGCATCCCTGTAAAACTTCTCTATACCAAAGTCTATTAGATACCCATAGCCACCATGCACTTGTAATGCAAGTTTGGATGTTCTCCTAGCAAAATCTAGTGCTATTGTTTTCAGCATAATCTCTTTTTTTAAGTCTTTTTGATTTTCAGCTACGTTTACGAGGTATGTATTCAAGGAATCAAGCTCGGAATAAGCTTTTGATATATTGAATGCAATAGGTTGAAAATCCTTTAATTTGTGTAGAAATGCATCCCTTTCTTTTGCATATGAAATAGCTTTTGAAAGAGCACCATTTGCTATACCTAGGGCAATAGCTGCAACAGGAAGATGTATATCATCAATGATATCATCCATCTTTGTAGTAAGTGGTTTGAAATTTCTTGATTTAAATTTCACAGGTGAAAATGTAACGCCTCTAAATCCCAATTGCTCATGACTTGGTAATCTTTCATATCCTGAATCTATAATGTACAAATTATTTTCTTCCTCTATATTAACTATGAATATATTAGCAGAAGAATTAAAAACTGCATTCAAAATACCTTCTATCATATTCTCATTTTTTTGTATATGGCCGGGGTCAAGTATATTCATTCTGGTAGAATATGCCATTGTCCCTGATATCTTACCTGATGCTATTCCTGATATAATTTCTACATTTTTATCTTTTATCAATGATTTTATAACAAGAGAATTCTGTATGAATATGTAAAATGCAGCGGATGGACTTGCAGAAGCAATTTCTCTAAGAAGTATTGTATATCCAAGTCTATCTAGGTTTGCTCCACCCATTTCAAGAGGTGCTAGTGCTCCTAAAAAGCCCTGAGAAGCCAGTTTATTTTTAAGGTCTTCGCTAAGACCATTAAGTTCAATGCTTTTATTCACTGGTTCAATCTCTTTCTGCGAAAACTCTTTTAATACAGATTCAAGGACCCTATGCTCTTCATCCATCGTCATTCACTCTCCAGTTTTTTCATAAGCATTCTGTAAATCGTTAACTCCTCAATCTCGCTAGAACCTTCCCATATTTCATTGATCTTTGCATCCCTATATAACCTTTCAAGGGATGTGAGTGCACCATCCACACCTGTAGCGAGAAGTGCTTTTTCAGTAGCATAAGTACCAGTTTCAGCTGCAAAATACTTTGCCATACTTGTTAACACAGGATCAGGGTTGAATTGAAAAAGAAATGATGCTGCCTTATAAGTAATAAGCCTAGCAGCCTCTATCCTCGTTGCAATCTCAGCAATATTGAACTGTGTTTCTTCCATAGATGAGAAATTTTTATCCTTTTTTGCTTTTTCTATTATCATATCTAAGGCACCTTGAGCAATGCCTATTGCCATGGCTGCCACATAAATTCTGGAAATATTAAAGAATGTCATAGCATAATAGAACCCTTTTCCTTCTTCTCCTAAGAGATTATCTTTAGGGACTTTTACATTGTCAAATATTACTTCTGCTGTATCAGAAGCCCTCATTCCCATTTTGCCATAAAGTTTATTTGTTGATACACCTGGCCATTTTGTTTCAACTATCACCATGGACATATTATGGTGTCTTTTTTGACTGGAAGGAATTGGACCTGATCTTGCTAATACTACGAGGTAGTCTGCTATCGAACCGTTTGTAATAAACATTTTAGTGCCATTTAAGATGTATGAAGAATCAGATTGCTTTTCTAATTTTGATGCTATTCCCGCTACATCGCTTCCAGCCACAGGTTCTGTCACAGCGAACCCCATTATTTTTTCCCCTCTTAATACGGGTTCTAAATATTTTTTCTTTTGTTCATCACTTCCTAAAAGAAGAATATTTTCATTACCGAAGAATGGGGCAAAAATTGAAAATCCAAGACCCGGGTCTACTCTGAACAGCTCCTCTATGGTAATAAGTAAATCCCAGTAATTAGTATAATTTAATATGCCTTGCTCCATGGCCTTCTTTCTAATTTCAAAAGGAAATTTCTCCTGTTCATCATAATATCTTTTCTTTTCATCAGTGAATTCTTTCAGTGCAAATGCCCTAACAATCTTTCTTTTTTCTTCCAGTTCAGCTGGTAATGTGAAATCCATAAATCACACCCTCTCTATGATTGTAGCATAACCCTGGCCTCCACCCACGCATAGTGTTGCAAGGCCATATCTTGCATTCTTCTCCTTC
>JBMFNT010000039.1:0-2452 GCA_049970015.1 Candidatus Micrarchaeia archaeon | reverse complement strand
ACCTCAGCAATCTTTTCTGTTTGTGAAGTTTCCTTTACAACTACCTTCGGCCCAGTAATCTTTTCTGTTTGTGAAGCTTCATTTACAATCACATTAGTCCCAGCAATCTTTTCTGTTTGTGAAGCTTCCTTTACAACTACTTTCGGCCCAGTAGTCTTTTCTGTTTGTGAAGTTTCATTTACAACCTCAGCAATCTTTTCTGTTTGTGAAGTTTCCTTTACAACTACCTTCGGCCCAGCAATCTTTTCTGTTTGTGAAGTTTCCTTTACACCTGATGACTGGATGGTTTTAGCATCTTTTGCTTGAGTATTTTGCTCTGAATCGAGCTCTGAGATTCTTTTAGAAATGTAATTAATAGTATCTGCAAGATCTCTGAACATGCTAGATATTCTCTCATCATCCTTCTCATTTCGTATTGATTCGATCAGCATATCAAGCTTTTTGTAATATTCTTTTAGTTCTGGATTTTTGTAATTGTTCCTAATGGAGTATAGGTAATCAATTCCTGCATTAAGTTCATCAGCAAAAATGGCTCTGTTTACGTTTTTGATTAAATCTGATATACTTTCTTTTGTTTTTGCAATTGCTTTAGCTAATTCATCATCAGGGGCAAGGATTTCTAATAAGTCAAGCCTATTTTGCATACTTTTTAGCTTTTTAATGTGATTATGCCTAGGAGTAACAACACCTTTCTCAATTACTTTGTTTATATTTCTTACTCTACTATCAATTTCACCCAATATTTTCTTACAATTATTTATACCGTTTATATCATCTTCACTAATCACAACACCTTTGGTATTCACTATTATACTTCTTAGCTGTTCAGTACTGCGCTCAATATTTGCTAGGCTCTTTTCTATAAGTTCTACTGTATTTCCCATTACTTTCACCAAACCCATTTGACCTAATACTCTTTAAATAGTTTTCTATTTATACCGTCAATTAGTTTTAACCTTTAATGAGCCTTGCATTCACAACTCCATCTTGTGCTGGCCTGCTTACCACTAGTGCATTCCCAAGATCTGTGTTAATGATGGCCCCCTTTGTTATAAACCCTTGTCTTGCATAATTTCTGTTATCCTGACTAGATATAACCTTTAATATCTTGGTTCTTACACATCTTCCTTTCTCAACTTGGACATTTGCATATGCCACATGTTTGAATTTTGTTTTTAGGCTCCCCCCTCTACCCCTGCTTATCACTTTTATTTGCTCAGAACCAATCTTCGGTGCAGAGAAATGGCCACCAACTTCATACTTCCTCTTATCCCGATTAGGCCTTCTTCTTCCTCCTCTTGGATTTCTCAATGACCTTCCATGATACTGCTCCATAGCAAATCCCTATGCCTCAATTAAAGATAGAAATCAATAAAAACATTTATGAAATACCAAGTTCCTTGTAAAGGTCGCTTTTGCTTATACCTTCTATGCCTAAAAGCTCATTTATATTAAGTATTATCTCAACGGCCTTCTTTGGATCAACCTTTGAGAAATTAACAATCTTCCTTATTGAATCCATCTTCCCTATAAGCTCGTACAATATTATACCATCCCTCCCATATACCTTATATATCTTGTATGCCTCTGGCCCATATTTTCGGTTTATATCTTCCTCAGATAATGTTGCAAATGTACATCCTCCGCTGTTTGCTATAGAGTAGAGTATCTCATCAAGCTCATTTAGGTCAATGCCAGTTTCTATTGAGATCTTTATGATGTCTGACTCCCCGTTAATCTTGTTTAGTACTTTCAGTGATTTTGAGCCAAACTTTGCAAGCAGCTTGGCTTCGATGGACATGCGTACCGG
The DNA here is from genome assembly GCA_049970015.1 of Candidatus Micrarchaeia archaeon. GTDB lineage: Archaea > Micrarchaeota > Micrarchaeia > CAILAH01 > CAILAH01 > JBMFNT01. The sequence continues at coordinate 642 of JBMFNT010000039.1, read as the reverse complement.
AAGAGATAATTTTTTAGGTATAGGTACATCTATTGGCACCATATCTCGTATTATGATTTCCTTTTTAGGCTTCTTTATGGTTTCTGAAATTGGCTCCATCTTTATCTCTTTCTTCTCTTCAATTTCCTCTTCCTCTTCTTCGATGAAGCCTGCTTCTTTCTTAGGCCTTTCAAGCCTTATAATTCCTCTCGTTTCTAAAAAGCTGAAGAAGTCTATTATGTATCCCTCATCAACGTTTACTTCAAGCATTATTTCCTCGGCAGTCTTCTTGCCATCAATCAACTTATATATTTTCAATCCAGTGTTTCCATATTTCTCAAATATCAACTTCTCATTCTCAGTAAGCGCTTCGATCTGTGGACGGCCCATCTTCTTTTCTTCAGTGGGGGTGATTTCCTCCATTTCTTTTTCAGGAGGTACATGGACAACCTCTTCTTCCTCAGGAGGAGCAATTTCCTCTTTTTCCTCTTCCTCAGTGGGGGTGATTTCCTCCATTTCTTTTTCAGGAGGTACATGGACAACCTCTTCTTCCTCAGGAGGAGCAATTTCCTCTTTTTCCTCTTCCTCAGTGGGGGTGATTTCCTCCATTTCTTTTTCTGGAGGTACATGGACAACCTCTTCTTCCTCAGGAGGAGCAATTTC
>JBMFNT010000038.1:0-2514 GCA_049970015.1 Candidatus Micrarchaeia archaeon | reverse complement strand
GAGTGCAATCGCAACCTCTTTTCTACTAGATAGCTCAGCAGCCAATGCCTTTCTTTGTTCGTCTGAAAGAGAGCCTTGCTTTATTGCAGTTGTTACAATATCAGCGGTGGTGGTTTTCATAAGTTTTATATTGTTATCAATCATAGGTAGGTCGTTCAACAGCTTCTCCATTTTGTTCTTATCTCCCAACACATCCACAATCTTTGACCTTATCTTATTAGAATCTGTTTCGTTGAGTGCAATCGCAACCTCTTTTCTACTAGATAGCTCAGCAGCCAATGCCTTTCTTTGTTCATCTGAAAGAGGGCCTTGCTTTATCGCATTTATCGCATCTTTTAGAAGATCACAAGTAGGTTTTTTTGTAGCCGCATCTCCTCCCTCAAATTTGGTCGCTATAGCCCGTGCCTCAGCTACAGTTATTGTGCTACCATCGAAAAGCGTTAGTTTATCATTAGGATCTATACGCTTACGGAAGGTCACATCGTATGTTATATCTTTTTCTATATTCTTCATATACTCCTTGTAAAGTATAGTTATGTTTGCCTCCCTCATTAATTCCTTTTTTACCTCTTCCTTTGCCTTTGCAAACTCCTCTTCTCTGATCGTTTTTTCCTTTTCACTCTTTATCTTGTCCCAATCAGCAGGAGAATATTTGCTCTTTTCCTTCTCAATCCTCTTATTAACTCTATCTTCAATCAGATTAACCCTATCTTCAATCAGCTTTTTAGCTCTCTTATCGGCTTCTTCATCCATTCGTTCGATTGCTTTTGCATGTGCGGAAACTGTGGTAATGAGATCCAACAATTGCGAGCCACTACCTTTTGCAACAATCTTGCCGTTCTCAACCTTTGCTAACCTTGTAAGTTTAGATATGGATTTTTGTAGATTGTTGTATGTCTTTGATCCTTTCAAGTGCTCAAGATTTTCTGTCTCTAAACCTCTTACACCCAATATGTTGCCATCTTTGTCAACTTTTAATTCTAATAATTTATTTCCGTTCTCATCCTTAAGAACCCGAAATTCATTTCCTTTCTCATCCTTAACCACCGCAACAGAATAATTCTCAAGATTAATTTGAGCTTTTTTTTCCTTTTCTTTTCTCTCAAGTGCTCTTTTCAGGCCACCAGCCTGTCCAACACCTTCCTTATATACATCACCCGCTATAAAATACCGTCCCCCAGCAACAGCCAAACTAGTTCCAATTAAATTAACCACCTCCCAAAATTTGCTTACTCTTCCCTCAACATTTTTTGAAGGCCCTCCTCCTTCCAGTGCTGCTTTCTTACCCCCTTCTGCTTTCTTACCCTCTTTTTCTGGTGGTTTTTTACTAGTGGGGGTTGGAAGTACAAGCCCCTCTGCTTTCTCTGTCTTCTTTGCTTCTTCCATCTTCTTGGGCTCCTCTGTCTTCTTAGGAGCTTCCTCCGTCTTCTTGGGCTCCTCTGTCTTCTTAGGAGTCGAACCAGCAGCAACTTTTGGCCCGAGTGCTTCAGAAATTGTTTTCAGTGCAAGGCCACTGAGTTGCATCCCAATACCTAGCCAGGACTGTGCAACATACCTTTTTGCAGCCCTGCTCCTTGCTCTGAACCCACCAGTAGCACTCAGGTCAACAATCCCAAACGGGTTCCTGCCAGAGTAATATGCGGCCGCGCCAAGGAGTCCCAGTGCCAAAAACAGAGGCCAGCACTCTATAAGCCCAACCCCTTTCGGTAGCTCGGCCTGTGTTATCATGGTCGATTTCGTTCCGGAAGTACTCTCGCATATATCAAACTGTGAGTCCCCTTCATACCTCACTCTTGCCTCATACTGTTTCGCATTCACTAATCCTTTCTGCACGCGTATCCTTCCTTTCGCATCAGTCATTTCCTGCAAAAGTATATTCTCCGGTTCAGTCTTACCTTCTGACACATAAGTTATGTTCACTGTAAGCATCTTGTTAGGTATGGGATATGAATTTCCGCTTCCGGGATCTACATAACTCAATGTTGAGCTTATCCTGAGAATTCCTGTATCTTCATCAAACCTTGCATATGTTGATATTGAACATGGTAGTTTTGTGAGTAGGCAGGTTCCTGCATTCACAAACTGCAACTTCAACAGTAGCAGCAACAAAATAACAATCAATGTATGCCTAAACACATTGCTCATACACTACCATATTTCCAATACAGTTTATATATTTAACATATTAATTGCATATCTCCACATATCTCCAATGCATCAATACACACCTTGCCTATTATCATGTCCTCACTTCATGTACTAAATGCATCAATACACATCATGCCTATTATCATCATGTCCTCACTTCATGTCCTAAATGCATCAATACACACCTTGCCTACTATCATGTCCTCACTTCATGTCCTAAATGCATCAATACACATCATGCCTATTATCATGTCCTCACTTCATGTCCTAAATGCATCAATACACACCTTGCCTATTATCATGTCCTCACTTCATGTCCTAAATGCATCAATACACACCTTGCCTATTATCATATCCTCACTTCAT
>JBMFNT010000037.1:0-2544 GCA_049970015.1 Candidatus Micrarchaeia archaeon | reverse complement strand
CTGAGGGGGGACACTTCCCCCCGCGGTTGTCTTCCCAAGGAAACCGGTAGGGGGTGGAACCCCCTGCGGTTGGCTTCTCCATTTATTGAGAGGGGGAGTCAGGAATCCCAAGGAAACTAGAGGGGGACCCTTCCCCCTCTGGTTGGCTTCTCCAGGCGTACGCGTTAACCGGGTTCCGCCACCTCGGCATCTCAGATACATTTAAAAAATAATTCTTTTTTAAACTTTTAGCGGTTAAAGTGCGCTAACAATTGCAATTCCGTTGATCCGTTCGGAGGAACTGGGTAGGAAATCAAGTATTAAACTGGGAGTTGCAATTTTTACCTGAAGGTGGTATTGTGGTCAAAGGAAAGGAAGGAAATACAAATGATAAGAAGTTAGGAGAGATTAAAGGTATTGTGCGGATTGCAGGAAAGGATGTAAAAGGTCAGATGCCATTGAAAAAGGCATTGTACCAAGTGAAAGGTGTGGGGAGAAGATATGCAGGGGTTTGTGCAAATGTGATTCATCAGGAGATGGGGGTTTCACCTTTAACACAGGTGGGTACTCTAGATGATTCACAGCTCAGCAAGATTGAATCGATAATATCTTCCCCATTAGAGTATGGCATTCCTAGGTATATGTTAAACAGGAGAAGGGATTATGCCACTGGCGAGGACAAGCAACTAATAAGCAATGATCTGGATTTTGCAGTAAAGCAAAGTATTGAACTTGACAAAAAGATAAAAACATGGAGAGGAATTAGCCACATGTACAGGAAAAAGGTGAGAGGGCAGAGAACTAGGACAAGTGGTAGAAAAGGTAGCAGTGTAGGTGTGGTGCAAAAGAAGATGATGCCTGGAAAGGCGGCACCAGCCGCATCAAAGGAGAAAAAGTGAGGGTGGTATGAATGGGAGATCCTGTTAAACCGAGAAAAAAGTATGAACGGCCGGCTATTCAATGGAGTGCTGAGCGTATAAAAGAAGAGAATGCCCTTAAAGAGGAGTATGGGCTCAAGAACACTAGAGAGATTTGGAGGGCACGTGCCGAGCTTAGAAAGATACGAGCTAATGCACGTAAGCTTCTTTCCATTGGAGCAAGCGGAGAGAAAAAATCTAAAGAAATACTCAACAGGGTGCTCAAGTATGGGATACTGAAACCTAAGGAGGATAGGGAGAGCACATTAGATGACCTGCTTGCACTAGATGTGAGAGATATATTGGACAGGAGGTTGCAAACGCGCGTTTACAAAAAAGGGCTTGCAAGAACAATTAAACAGGCAAGGCAGCTTATAACGCATGGATACATTGCAGTAGAAGGAAAATGCATAACTGTGCCTGGTTATATAGTTCCACTTGCCCAAGATGATGGGATAGGATATTATAAGCCAATAGACATTGCCCCTAAGGTTGAGTCTAAGGAGGCATCTGGAAAAGAGGGTGAGAATGATGGTTGAAGAAAGAAAGATTGGTGTGGCACATGTTTATTCATCAAAAAACAATACGCTCATAACGCTTACCGATTTGAGTGGTGCTGAAACTATTGCAAAATGCAGTGGAGGCGTAATAGTTGAGACTGGAAGGGCTAAGAGCTCACCGTATGCTGCAATGCAGGCCGCGTTCAAGGTTGCTGAGGCAGCGCAGGAGAAAGGAATAAAAGAGTTATACATACGCATACGCGCAAAGGGTGGCCACCATTCAAAAACACCTGGGCCTGGTGCACAGGCGGTTGTTAGGGCATTTGCAAGGTCTGGGCTTAAGATAAGGAGGATAGATGATGTAACACCTATACCTAGCGATACTACAAAAAGGCCTGGAGGAAGAAGAGGTAGGAGAGTATGAGCAAGGTTAAGATTAGTGATTGGAAAGAAGATGGGAACAGAGTTACATTCAAGCTTAAGGGAGTTCCAGTTACTTTTGCAAATGCGCTGAGGAGAAGCATAATGAACAGAGTGCCTGTTTATGCAATAGATGAGATAACTGTTTACGAGAATACTTCTGCATTTTTTGATGAGTACATAGCAAACAGGGTTGGGATGATACCGATAGTTACTCCAGACAAATTTGATGAAGAGGTAATGTTCAGTGTGAATGCAGAGGGACCAACAGTTATAATGTCTGGGTCTCTTGAGCCAAGCAATCCAAAAGTGCATGTAGCAACCAAGGAAATACCTATTATAGAGCTTGCAAATAAGCAGACGCTTAGAATTGAAGGAGTTGCAAGGAAAAAGACTGGGAAAGTGCATGCAAAGTTTCAGGGAGGTATTGCATCCTACGAGTATACTGAGGAAGGGGAGTATACATTTATAGTTGAGAGCTTTGGACAGATGGATGCGAGTGAGCTGATTAAGAGAAGCCTGCGTGAACTAATAAACAAGTGTAAGGAGCTTGAGAAATCCATCTAATTTTTTGCTTTCTTATTGGAACAGGTGGCTTTAGGCTTTGCAAAACATATATAAATATGTAAGAGTATATTTATAACAGGTGTTTGTATGGTTCAGGCACTAAAAAAGAAAAAGGAAGAAGAGTTTAGGGTTGTGCGCATAACAAAGAACACAAATGATTG
>JBMFNT010000036.1:2498-2600 GCA_049970015.1 Candidatus Micrarchaeia archaeon | reverse complement strand
AAAGATATGATCATAGAGGAAAGGCTCTTTAGTGCATCCAGTTGTTCTTGTTTTTCCAAGCATTCACCTTTTTAGTATTAATATTATCCCAACAACCGATAG
>JBMFNT010000036.1:0-2399 GCA_049970015.1 Candidatus Micrarchaeia archaeon | reverse complement strand
GGAAAGATATGATCATAGAGGAAAGGCTCTTTAGTGCATCCAGTTGTTCTTGTTTTTCCAAGCATTCACCTTTTTAGTATTAATATTATCCCAACAACCGATAGGAAAGATATGATCATAGAGGAAAGGCTCTTTAGTGCATCCAGTTGTTCTTGTTTTTCCAAGCATTCACCTTTTTAGTAATAGTATTATTGCAACAGCAAAAACAAATATTAGCACTAAAATTAATAAGGTGTACACATCTTCATTACTTACACATACATCCTTCTGTAGAATCTCTTCCCCCTTTTCTATTTCATCAAGATGCATATCTAAGAAATATGCATACCGTTTTATTTCTATTGAAGAACTTTCGCTATATTCACTGCTCGCATTCAGATACTCGGAGTGTGCTACCAGCATGTTTGTCCATTCCCTCTTGCCTGAATACTCATTAAGGTTATTATCATACGTATTGTTCACGACCGATTCATGCATTGCAATCTCTAACAGAGATGCACCATAAAACCCTCTTTCATATGCATCTCTCGCCTTGGCAAGGTGCTCAGTAATGGTTCCGCGTTCATAAAAGCCCAACAGGTTTTTATCAATCTCACGTACCCTTTCAAGGTCATACCTATCTACGTTATCTAATTCGCTTATGATATCATTTGCAAGGGAGCACCACATCATTGCCTTCTCAAGCGCGCCGGTGCGTGCAATCCTCTGTGAGCTGTACCCCTCATCTATATAACCTTCCATCTCATTTTGCATCCAGTAATACCTGAGCTCTGCATTAACATACCTTTCAGTACTTCCATTATAGCTACTCAGTCTTTTTGCCAATGATTCATTGCACATGATAACTTTATTCTCAAGAGAGGTGAGATCGTTTCCATCTGCTAAAAGCATGCGTGCCCGGTATAGTGCAAGGAATGCTTCGTTTCCAGCACTATATGTGAACCCTTTCTCATAAAGGCTGTGTGCAATGGCATACCTACTTGAAAAGTACGGATACCACTCTGGGTATACATCACCTATCCTGCTTATAGATTCGTTAAGCTCGAGCAGTAAATTATCTACACTACTACTAACAAGCTGTGTACTATTTTTTTTCTCAAGTGGATAAGCAAGCTCCAGTGTTGTTTTTTTTGGGTATGGAACATTCCATTCAACTGGCTTGCTACTGGTCAAAGTAGAATATGCATAATCAAAGTTATCATACACACTCACGTTTATCTCAAAAAACTTTTTCATACTGTAAATAATTATATTGTCATCTATACTAAGTGGTGGGACAAGTATTACTCGTTTTCCACCCTTATATGCAATCTCAACTTTCTCAGGTACTGCACCTACTGGAATTATCGCACCGTTTTGGTCAAGGCCACCAGTTATTGTCTTGCTTGCATCTAAAGTCTTATTCTCGGTGATAGCCCTGATCATAACCCCTATTGCAACCCCTGCACTTGGACCATCAACATGGTTTGCAATACCTTCAGCATTAGTTCTTATTAACAAATCCATGTTGCTCAAGTCTGTTTGTTTTGATACTGCAGAATATGCGGCAAGCACTGATTCCTGAAACATTCCACCAGCAATCGGTTTTATTGAAGAAAATACAGTTCCATTACCAGCAATATCTTCTATACATATGTTTATGAGCGACCCCTTATTATGCTCTGCCACGGCAGGTACATCTATACATGCTACATTCCCGTGTGTGATTGGTAGCAGGAAAAAAAGAAGAACGAACGTAGTGATAAACTTCATACAGAGCATTTAGCAAGTATAAATTATAAATAATTGCAAAAGATCCGTTACCTGTAATCGCGAACTAAAGCATAGGCAAACAGTGTTGGTACACGCCGAGAGATGTGTTCTGAAGCCATGTGAACAGCTGGTTTTTAGTATTTTGAGGTTTTTTTGGCACCTTCTCTCCGAAGATAAACTTATAAATCTTCCTTCTGAATTGAAATTACACTATGGAGGTGTTTTGAATGGGACAAAAGATTGGTAATGAAAGGATAAATAGGGAGGAAGGGTACCTCTACTTTGTTGGCAAGGATGGATATGTATGGGCCGTACCAATGAAACACAATGTGCGTGGCAAAAAGAAGAAGGTTGGCTCTGAAAGAATCAACAAAGAGGATGGCTACCTGTACTATGTTGGCAAGGATGGCTATGTTTACAAGGCAAAGATGAAGAATTACAAGAAAAAATAATTCTCTCTTTTTTTATTATTTTTATGAATTTTGCAATATTATAATTCTCTCTTAGAGCTGTTTATCTGAATCCACTGTTCAATATTCAGGCTGTATTAGTCAATTCCTGTCCACTGGCCCAAACATCCTTTTCAATATCTGTCCGATTTTACTTTCTTTCTTTTTTCCCATTGCTTCTCTTAATATCTGTTTGAT
>JBMFNT010000035.1:0-2984 GCA_049970015.1 Candidatus Micrarchaeia archaeon | reverse complement strand
TCTTTCCAGTATGAGATTGGTATGGCGACAAGCCTGAGCCTGCCAGCCTGCAGTCCTAATCCAAGCCCACCTGTCCATAAAGTACCTTCAACACCTATACCTTCTCCCCCTTTGAGCTCTCCAAACAATCCTGTTATGTGCAACTTAAAATCTGCTTTATCAATAATGTTATAAAGCCATACCTTCGAAACCATCCCTTCTCCAAGCACATCTCCAGCACCACCTGCAACCTCAACTTCAAATTTTCCTTTTAGATAATCCACGCCTCCAATTTGCTGGATCTGCTTAAGTGCATTCTCAACTTTTTTCCCGGCAACATAGTACAACCGTATCTCATCAGCAAATCCCAGATTGTTAAAGCTGAGCTCGCTTCCAACAAATAGTGCATTGCTCTTATTAACCTCATCCTTGTCATAAACACCTACAACCTTCGCACCCATTGCTTCACCAATGTATCTTGCAGCAGTACTCGCTGTCCACCCATACTGCTTTTGGCCGAGCAGTGATGCAAGCGCAAACAATGTCTGCTCCTTGTTTGATATATATGCTGCAGCACCGCCTCCTTCTGTCTTACCAGTTTCCATGTACCCGCCTGCACCAGCAAGTATCTCCTTTGCATACTTTACAAGGGCACCCGCTCTCAGTGCGTTCGTGGCACTGACGAATGCATCCGCATAAAGCTTATCGCTGTGTATGTAGACACCTTCAACAGCAAGACCTTCCTCAGCCGGCTTATTGAGCTCCTCAATCGTTGCCTGTGGTGTTACACCTATCTTAGGCTCTTCCAGTTTTTCACCGGATGGTGTGATTGTAGGTCCTCTCTCGAGCCCACCTCCCCCCCTTAATGAGCTAAATATGTTGACAAATTCAGGATTTATGTAGACCATTCCCGCACCTATCACACGCGGCTCAAAAGAGTATGTCGCTATACCAAGCCCTTTATCAGGTCCTTTCATCTTTTTCTCGTACACGCCCCCAGCACCAATCTTTTTAACTTGTGTCATTGCCTCGACACCTTCAGGAATATACTGTGGATTATCAAATATGTTCTTGTCATACATTAGAAGGCCTGAATAACCCACCTGGAATGATTTACCTTCCCCTAACACTTTTCTGTAAGCAGTATACACCTGATTAGCCTGCTCAGGAGTAAGCTCAAATGTGCCTGCATACGCAAAAGAGCCCTCAGGCGTCCTGTGGAATACCTCAACCTCAAACTTCTTCCTCTCAATCCTCTCAGTCCTAGTTTTCTTTACGATTTCACCACTCTTAAGCCTCTCTTCTTCGATTGCATTCCTTATCATATCTTCATCAAACAAGAGCCGTGCAACAGATGTTGCACCCTTTGGTGCATTAGCATCAAGCCATAATGCGATGAGTTTCCTCTCGTTTGCTTTTATGTCTTTAGTTTTGTCCAAAACCCCTTTTTCTTCAAGCCTTTCCATTTCCTCCTCTGTTATGTTTTTTGACTTTATAGTGGAGGCGTCATAAAGAAACTCGCTTTCAATTATGTTCACTTCCAGTTTTGGAATAAAAGTGTTCCGCGTTTTGTTTTTAACTGTAAGTGTGGAATTCTCATTGCTCAGCAGGTATATGTCATGTGAGGTTGTTGTGCCATCTTTCTCAGTAGTCTCCTCTTCCTTTTCCTGAAGGCTGAAATTAACATTCTTAGATGCCTCAACCTCCGTGCGTACTTCACTTGCAGGGCCTACCACAGAACCCCTACCAGCAATATCATAATTGAATGATTCTCTCCTTCCCATGTCTGTTCTCCCGTACCCCTTACCCTTTTCTGCCCCAACCTCTTCAGTTATTGTCTGCCCGCCCTCACTAGTAATGCCGACATCTACATTTGTGAACTCACTAGATATCTCCGGTTCAGTATCGTCGAGTGCATAAAGGTCAAGCCCAATCTCGGGCACAGTGATATACCCTTCCGGTGGATTAATATTGAAATTAACTAATTCCCCCAAAATAATAGAACTTGCCGTGTTATAGTCAGTTACCATCCTTGTATTGAGCAGCTTCTGGTCTGTAAAAAGGTCCATAGGTTCCTTTAAAGTGAGTCGTTGCTCTGCAATATTTGCAATTATGCTATTCAGACCATCCTCAAAAAGCGTCATTATATTGTTTATGCCCATGTACCCGGTCGCCTTGTTGAACACCTCGGAAAACTCTTTACCACCCGGTGATTCTATCGTAACACTTCCCGGACGCTCTTTTGTTTTATTCATCATCGTGTATATATCAAGCGCAAGCACAAATGTAAACTTCTTTTCCAATGAATCAACATATGCCTTCAGGTTTTTATAATCATGCGCAAGCTCACGCCACATTGTCCTGCTGCCGATGAATTGCATAATACGCGAAATATCTTCAGTTTTAAACCGTGTATAGACAAGCTTTCCATACCTCTTCAAGAAATATGCTGAGCTGTGCGGGGATAATGAGGTTAGTCCGTTTACAAAAGCAGAGAACTTTTTCATATCTGGTATGTATATACTAGACTCCTTATTAATACCAAACTGCTCCTTCATAAATTGGATGAGTTGGTACTGTGTCTGCAGCGGAAGTTCCTTAAACGCCTTGTATGCAGAAACATATGGATCTGTCGGAAAATTGTTAAGAAAGTTAACAACCTTTTGCTTTAATTCAACAAATTCTTTATCTTCGGAAATTTTAAGCAGGACCTCAATCTTCGCAGTACTGCTCTTAGGGTCAATTTTCTTATTTTTTGCATAATTATATTCCCAGGGCATGTTTTCATCCAATTTAAACATTCTTGCAGCCGGTCCATCAAGCTTTCCGACCTTCGTTATAAGGTCGCTCAGTATTCCTTTCTCATCACCTGGCACGGCAGTCTTTAGCTGCTCAATTGCGGCCCTATAATACTTCATAGCAGAGTTTACTATATTTACATATTCCCTCATCTTGCCTTCTATATATATAAAGGGGTCCTCCTTACTTTGTTCGATTTTTTTGAG
>JBMFNT010000034.1:0-3096 GCA_049970015.1 Candidatus Micrarchaeia archaeon | reverse complement strand
CCTTCATCTTTTCAGGGAATATGATTTCGAGGCTCCTCCTCCAGTGATCATGCAAATCTCCTTTGTGTGTCATTATAATCACCTTGGGGTTGGAATGCAGTTATGGTTTATTCTGTTTTGATTTCTTCCATCCATCATATGTGTTCTCGTCCACCACACCCTTGAGAACGTCTGCTTTCATGTCCTGCAGGAATCCATGGACAAAGAATATCTGCGCTAACAGTGTCTTCTCATCCTGCGGTGCATTCTGTCTCTGGATGAAATCGATGATCTCCTCGTCAGGAGTCCCTTCATAGTTCCGCATGCGCCATGACCTGAAGATCATTCTGAGATCATCAATCGATGCGGTCGCCTTTTCCAGCTTTGACACCTTTCCGTTTAGCACATCAGAGCCATGGCCATAAAAATCAGTCTTCTCTCCACTGTAGATAACCTGAATGAGCCTTATTGCGGACACAAGCCTGTTCCCAACATCTAGCGCATTCTCATTGAATATCAGCAATATGGGGTCGATTGCCTCTGCGGCGATTACTCTCTTCATGTCTTCTTCTGATGGATAAGGAACATTATGGGTCCACAGCCTTCTGCCCAGCGCATTGTCAAACTGTTCCACTCCAAGATACTGTTCCCCTTTCGGATTTCCTGTAAAGTCAATCCTGAAGTTTGGACCTAGTTTCATCGAGCGCCCAAGCGTTGGTATGTAGACCACCTTGTCACTTCTTGAAAGTGCATCAAGCACCGGGTTAAGCTCCTTAAGAACATCTGCTCTGAGGGCATTGGCTTCATCAAGAATAATTGGTCGGTCCTCTTCAATCGCCTGCGAAATACCAGCTGGCTTTACACCGATCTCCGTCTTCTCTCCTTCCTTTGTCTTTTCTACCGATGCCCCACCTATTCCAAATAAGTCATACTGGGTGGTCTCGATGCCGCATGCGAACACAATCGGATCTAATCCCATCTTGCGATAGGCGGCCTTCAGACCAGATGTCTTTCCGGTTCCAGTGTGGCCCAACAGGAACAATGGCTTCCTATTCTCCATTGCTTTCCTAAGTTTCTCTTCCAATTCTTTCTGCACTTCTGTCGTCATGTGGCCGAATCTTAACAGATCAGACCTGTCGATAAGCGTATTATACAATGTTTCTTGCATCATGGCATTTTCTTCGTAGTTTTTATACAGATCTGTCATACGATTCTCTGCAGCATCGCGAGCTGATCTTGTCTGCTTTATAATGTCGGAGACCAACTCCCCCCTTATTACCTCAGGTGTCTTGGCCTCTTCGAGCGATTTCGCATATTTCCATAATATCACATCGCAGGTGTCAATGAACTGTCTAAGCGTGTACAATTCACGCCCAATAGCAAGCCGGTCCCTCATATACTTAAAGTACTCTTTCTTTATGTTCTCATTCTTCCTCTCCATTTCATCTATTGACTTGAGAGTATTTGACAGTGCAGCGGATATTTCATCTGCATTCCCTTTCATGACAAAGGCCACATCACTGGAGAGTATTGCCATGGCATCAGATACCTTTCCTTCATGGATCAAATCAGTGACTTTCATCATATCAATCGGCTGTATCTCTGCCCCAGGGATTTCATCTCCTTTTATGATTTTGCGCACCCCAGCACGGCCAAAAATGACAGAAGCCTGAGCCAGCAGCTTGGAGGCCTCGAAACGCAACTGCGCATATTCCTGGAGACCCTCTGGAAATGATGTCTGTATGATATCATTACGCTTGATCATATCAACAAGAGGCGTGGCTCCTTTATCCTTAGGTTGGTTCGTAGTTCCATTTGTCATTTTCTGATCGATTTTAGTTATAGACATAGTAATCACCTCAGGCCTCCCCCTGCCTCTTCAATGCCTGGAGAGCAGGATCAATCTTCTCTAATATTAGAACCTGGTTCTCTCGCCCATCCAATATTATATCAATGTTTCTAACAGCAGCGAAAACCTTCTCCCATATTCTAATTAATTCCATTTGCATCATCACCATTCTCATACACCGTTTAATATAATTATAATCATTAGTGGTATAAAAACTTTTTGCTTTTTGTGGATGTTGGACAAACTTAGATATAATTCCTGCATTACCACACTTTATTCAATTTTTATTCTCCTTAATTCTCTCCTGGAGCTGAGTTTTTTTACCATGGAGTTTGGAATGCTGTACTTTAATATAAAATTGGTGTTATCCTTGTCAACATACATTTTTTTCTTTTTGGTGTTGCTATAAATGATGGCATCTGGGTGTGCAACCTCTGATATATTATTTGTACCTCCTATCCCCATTACTTTTGTGTTGCTCCGCACACTTGCTTGCAATAGCTTGAGCAGTGGCTCATAACATTCATAATCACTCCCCGTAAAATCAATGTGCTTTTCCATCTCCCTTACCTTATTTATAATCCTGAAGTATGTGCGCCTTACATTGAGCATACGCTTGTTCTGCTCTAACATAAATTTATGTGCAGGCTCCTTACCATTGTATGCATATTCCTTTAACGATCCTTCAACTGATGATTCAATCTCATCTAGTATCTTCATGATTTTATGTATCGAGCCTTCAAGCTTGTCTATGCGTTTTATTCCAGTTTTTTTTGTGTCAGCATTTTTCATCCTTTCAAAAAACTGGGAAAAATAGACCTTGCCTATTTTTGAAGCAGTCATAAGCGAAACCATAAAGTCCCCAACCATTACCTGTTTTGAGAGCACTCTTGGTGAATATATCACTGAGAGCTCAAAAGCAATCCTGTGAAGTTCGCTGTATGCCCTGTTTAGCATATTCTTGTCATCACTCGAGTTGCACTCTAGCTGTAATGCATATGTTGTTTCAGCCTGCCTAAGAAATTCTTCATCACTAATCATTCTTTTGTATATAGTTTCAGAGAGCATTTCATCATCACTATTTTTCGGTTATGATGAGGTTTATATATGTTTTGAAATATATCAGTATCTAGTTGCCTAAAATGGGCCCGTAGTCGAGAAGCCAACCAGAGGGGGAAGTATCCCCCTCTAGTTTCCTTGGGAAGACAACCGCGGGGGGAAGTATCCCCCCTCAGTTTTCCTTGATTCCTGATCCCCCCTCACGATGA
>JBMFNT010000033.1:0-4629 GCA_049970015.1 Candidatus Micrarchaeia archaeon | reverse complement strand
GCGTCCCCCCTCAGTTTTCCTTGATTCCTGATCCCCCCTCGGGATATTCAGGATAATTTGGGAAGACAACCGCGGGGGGAAGCGTCCCCCCTCAGTTTTCCTTGATTCCTGATCCCCCCTCTAAAAAAGATGGGATTATGGAGACAATCGCGGGGCACCTTTCTTTGGGTTGCCTAAGAAAGCTGCACCAAAGAAGTTTGGGATTCCAGCTACCCTCATTCTTCTTAAGTTTCACCCCAGCACGGGGATTAATTGGAGAGACCGGAAGGTTGCGGGTTCAAATCCCGTCGGGCCCACATAAGTATAACTAATTTGATTATTCGGAAAGTTATGAAGATTTATATATTGTCGTCTCCTAAATTGTGCATGTGGATTGAGGAGGGAGTTATCTAATGTTGAAAGCCTACAAACTGCTCAACCATGAGGGTGTCAAGCTATTTTTGAAATCTATTGCTGGGGAAAACGCAGTCATTATGATGCGCAATATGCTTACACCAATAAGCGATGAAGAGCTTGCAAGCAAGTGTGGGATGCGGCCTGCTGATGTGAGAGTGATTCTTAACAAGCTGCATAATATGGGGCTTATTGATTATAACCGGTCAAAGGATAAGGACAGTGGATGGTATTATTACGCATGGTTCCTGAGGGCAGATAAGCTGCTTGAGACATTTATCAAAAAGAAAACAGACGACTTGATGAAGATTGAGAGATTACTTGAGAATAATGAAATTTACAATCTATACTTGTGTAATGGTTGTGAGCAAACTTTTGATTTTGATAGGGCGGCAGAATTATTGTACCATTGCCCTATATGCGAGCGGATACTTGACAAGGGCACTTCCGAAAGCGATATTAAGAAAATGAAAAAGATAGCACTCAACATAAAACAGGAGATAAGCGAGTTGCAAAAAGAGTTTAAGGACATATCATCTATCAAGTACAAAACGATGAAAGTTATTTAACGTGAGCTGGCCGTGAATTTTATGTACATGCAAAATGTATATGTGCTTATTCCTGCATACAATGCAACCAAAACAATCATACCACTGGTGCGGGCACTAATTTCAAGTTGCAATAAGCACAACCTTAAGTGCAAAATCCTTGTAGTTAATGATGGCAGCACAGATAATACTGAACGCAAGCTTAGGTATTTGAAAAAGCACTTTCGAAAAAATTTCGATTTTATCTCCTACAACCAAAACAAGGGCGTAATGAATGCCACACTCTCAGGCCTAGAGCACGTGCTCCGCTTTGCAAAAAAGGATGACATAATTGTGAGGATGGACTCTGACTATGAACATAACCCAAAAGATATGTATAAGGTTTTGAGACCAGTGCTTAGCTCAGAGGCGATCATGTGCTTTGGTTATCTTGAGCCGGATATCAGACAGGGATTCCTGTTTACTTTCCTTAACTATTTTATTGGCGGCCTCGAAAATAAACAGTTGTTTGGTAGATGGATACCTCAATTCTGCCCAGGATTTTATGCAATACGTGCAGGGGTTTTATACAATGAGTTTATGCGTTTGCGTTACTTATGCAACAAATACAAAAAGAGATATGGCTCTGAAACAGTTCATATAGACATGCTCCTCGCACTCATGTCCAAAAAGTATGGTAATGTTAAGTTTGTTAAGATATCTCCCATAAAAAAGCAATGGATTACACAAAAACCTTTCTCAAAGACAAAACGGTACTTCCAGCTCCATTTCAATTTCATCTCATTTGTGCAAGATTTTAAAATATTACACACTTAATCTTCCCATTTCCATTATTTATTCATCAGTAATGGAAAAGCTTAAAAATAGGAATGTATCCAAAAGGTGGTATTATGGGTTTGAGACCGGCAAGAACAATGCGTGACATTAAAGGCCCTTCCTGGACAAGATATTCCAAAAAGAAGCCACGGAAGTCATATGTTAAATCTCTGCCGCACAAGAACCTTAACACGTTCGAGACTGGTGTAATCAAGCCTGATTACACCCTGAAAGCATTGCTTGTTTCAAAAAGCAATGTGCGCGTGCGTGATAATGGTCTCGAGGCAGCAAGACAGGTTGTAAGTAGAGACCTTGAAAAGCATGCTGCTGGTAACTATAAGTTCTGGGTGCGAAAATACCCACATGAGATTATCCGAGAAAACAGGATGCTTTCTGGTGCGGGTGCAGATCGTCTTTCAAAAGGTATGCGCAAGTCATTCGGAAAGCCGAGCGACCTTGCAGCGCGTGTCTATGAAGGCGATGTGATCTTTGAGATTCACACATATGACCAGTATCGTGGCATGGTGTATGAAGCATTTAGGAAGTCGAGCCAAAAAATGTCTGGCAATTATGTTGCTGTGTTCGAACCCATTACCAAGGGGTAATGGAGAATATGGATTATATATCAACAGATGTGGATCGCATAATAGACTATATAAAAAATAGGAAACGTGCTGAGCTTATTGAGGTTGCACGTGCACTTAATATAAAGGCAGTTGATGTTGACAAGTGGGCAAAGGTCCTTGAAAAGCAAGGTGTAGTTAACATTGAGTACACGCTTACTAGAATGTACATAATATGGAAGTCTCCTGATTCTGTTGAAGAGAGTGCGCAAGCATATGAGTATTTGGATGTAGATAGATCGGAAATAGATAAGCCAGAACAAAAATCATCTAAAAAGCATGTGCCTAAACAAGTACAGCCATCCAAGCATAGTATGCAAACACCAAAACATGTACATAAAAAAACGGTAAGCACAAACGATTCCTTGATAAAGAGTATTTTACATATTCCAAGAGTATCGGCCCAATCAAAAGATGTTCAAAGGCCAGATCATGCCAGGACAGATGGGCAGATAAATGAGCCACAGGAAGCTGTGGAGCCGGCCACATCAAGGCTAAAAAAACCCTCACCCGAACCAAATATAAACCTCGATAATGCGAATAGGCTTTCAATGCTTCTCAAAAACAAGGTTGATGCAATCAATCAAACAGTTGCAGAGATTGCAGAGCTCAAGGCAGAAAAAGAGAGGTTGTATGAGAAAGAGTATATCCCTCTAATATCACGTTTTGATAATCAGGTCTCGACACTGAGCGAGAAGCTTGCAGAGCGTGAGGCTGCCATTCTATCACTCAGGAAAAAGGCAGTTGAGCTTCCAGATGCAGTTGCACGTGTGGAGGTTGAACTGCAAAATACCTCAAAATCCCTATCAAAAGTTATGGATGAGTATTCAAAGAACATCGAATCAATCTCACATATACAGGAGGAGTTATCCAAGATACGTGAGAATGTACGCACAGAGCTTGCGTTCTCAAAGAATTCAATCAAATCCTGCATCGATTCAGTTTCGGAAGTTGAGAGAAGTATTTCTTCAATAAATGCCTTAAAAGAGCAGGCAATGAAACGGGTTGAAGAGGCACGCACCAAAATAGATGAAGAGTATAAAGTCATTGAGAAGATGGCTGCGCTGATAGATGGAATAGATATACAGGTTAAAGAGCTTACAGATGATTTAGAAAACATTTCAAAAAGTATTGAGGATGGAAAGAAAAAAGTGGAGCAGTTGCAAATGTATGAATCAACGCTGGGTAATTCTGAAAAAGCCATTGAAGCACTTAAATCAGCATACTCTGAAAAACGGAAAGAGCTGCTAAAGGCTGCACGTGAACAGGAAGCAGAGCTTGATAAGCTGCGGTTAGATATTGAGAAAGGGTTCCTAAGAAAATACCTTACAGAGCTAAAAAAGCTGAGTGAGGAACATGACCAAGAGGCCAGTGCAATCCTTAAGCGTGATGATGAGTTAGAGTTGCGGTTGAGAACGGCCAGGGAACGGCTCCAACAACTGTTAAAGGAGAGCAGAGAACTTAACAAAAAGTTTGAGGATAGCATTTAAATTATCCATATGTTCTGTTTTTTGTGATTATTATCCCGATATGACCATCATCTGCCCTAACAACTTCAAAGTTATTCTTTTTGAAAAGTGTTAAGAGTTTTTCTAGATCATCTCTCGAGTGATATTCTAATAGTATGTTATGAATTTTGCCAAGTAATTGTTCTGCCTTACTAAGAATATTATATTCAGAACCTTCAGTATCTATCTTTAAGATATCTATTTTCTTAAGGTTGTTTTGCTCAAATACGTCCTTTAAAGTAATAACCTCTACTTCTTCTGAGTCATAATCACTTCTCTGTGTTAGGCTACTTAGGCCTGAAGCATATGAGAGATAGATTGTATCCTTTCCAGCCTTACCACCAACCGCTTTCTTATAGATTTTAATATTCATGTGATTTTCATCTACATTTATTCTTGGATTCTTATAGTTACAACCTGCCCATATTGAATAGAAGCCAACATTTGCGCCAATATCAACTATTATTGGTTGATGCTTAACTTTACAGTTATATATTTCATCGATAAAGATCTCTTCAAGCATTGAAAGGCCATCTAAAAACAAAATCTTCAATCTCCTTCCATTGTATTGTATGTAAATTGAATTCATCTTCCAGAAATCTTTGGTTAGTCTAAGGTCCAAATATGTCCTCAACACAGTAATGAGTGATCTGATCCCACCGTTCATAAAAGACTATGTAAGAGTTTTAAGATATCGCATGTTCTGTTTTAACTTGCTAGTTTTATAATACTCTCTTCCCC
>JBMFNT010000032.1:0-6744 GCA_049970015.1 Candidatus Micrarchaeia archaeon | reverse complement strand
GTTTGTCTCTTCTTTGCTTGTCTTTTCTTCAAACTCCATTCCTGTTAACCCTTCCTCTACTTTCTTGCTTATTGTTATCTCTTCATTGCTTGTCCTTTCTCTGCTTGTTTCTTTCTTGTTTGTCTCTTCTTTGCTTGTTTCTTCATCAAACTCTTTCTCTTTTGGTCTTTCTTTTGGTGGCTTGCTCCTTGCATCATCAATGCATGCAAGCCATGACTCGCCTATCTTGCATAAATAGTTTCCAAACGTCTTACTAAGGGATATACGCATGGGCCTATATTTTCTCTTTGATTGCTCGGGGGATATTGTTTCTCTCTCAACTTTTATCATCCCAACTCGCTTAAGGCGGGGAAGCACCCTGTTGTAGAATGTTGCCTTTGAAAATCCATTGCTCTTAACAAAACTTGTTATCTCCTTTTTCCTGAGCGTGTGATAATCCAAAAGCTCTCTGATAAGTTTGATTGCAATTTCATTATATGTCCTTTGGTATTTCTTCGGAAAAACAAAATTCAATACTTCTTCATAACTCCAGTAGTTGCGGAGAGGGACCTCACTATCTTCTTGGAATTTTCTTATCTCGTCAGAGTAATGTGCTGGAAGATAAAGTGCATCTTTACTAAGTATCCCGTGCGTAGGTATTGATGGCTTCTTGTATTGTTTGGATTCTTCCATAATTACACCTAACATATTACAACAGTAAACAAAATAAACTCTATACTATAATACAGGAAAATCATATGCTCTTGAGATCCTTAACAAACACATCCATATGCGATGTTGGCTTGAGCAATACCTCAGTCTCATGCAAAAGTCTGCGAAATGATGGCTTGTCAATATTTCTTGGCCTTCTGCCTGCGGCAAGCCTAATTATCTTTTTTATGCCACCATCACTCAAAACTATCACACGATTAGAAAGTGAAAGTGCCTGGTCTACCATATGTGTTACAAGTATTATTGTCATACCAAACCTTCTCTGAAAATCTAGGAGATATCTCTCAGTCTGCCTGCGCACAGTAACATCCAATGCTGAAAAACCTTCATCAAGCATGAGTATTTTTGGCTTGTTCACGATTTCGCGTGCGATCGCAACCCTCTGCTGCATACCCCCAGAAAGCTCAATCGGGTACTTGTCCTTGCTGTTACCAACCCCGAGAAGATCCAATGCCTCCATTGCAATCTGTCTTCTCTTTTGCATTGGCACATTACGGATCTCAAGGCCAAACTCAACATTTTCAAGAGCAGTCCTCCAAGGGAACAACGCATAATTCTGAAAGACAAGGCCTATCTCAACACGTGGCTTAGTAATCAATTCGTCTTTGTAATAAATACTGCCAGAGGCACAGGGGAGTATGCCGGCAAGCGCTTGCAAGAGCGTGGTCTTCCCAGTGCCAGACATCCCAACTATGGAAAGAAATTCCCCTTTGTAAACATCAAAAGATATATTTTCAAGCACTGGCCCAGAGAGAGGCCTCCTAAGTGATACATTTTCAATGCGCATAATCACTTTCTCCATTCTTCAATCACCTTCTTCTGTACCTTTCCATCGTGCTATCTCCTTATCAAGCGTGTCAAATATAATCTTTTCAAGAAATATCATTATTATACCAAGAATGAGCATGCTCGCAATAACTATATCTGTCTGCGCAGTGTTCTTTGCCTGTATGAGCATGGAGCCGAGCCCTTCAGGAAGGCCTATCATCTCTGCAGCTACAACAGCACGCCACGCAAACCCTATGCTAATGCGCGAACCGGCTACAAGCTCTGGAAATATGCCTGGTATTAAAACCTTGTATATCACCTGCAATCTATTGGCACCAAGCGACCTTGCAACATTTATAAGATGCCTGTCAAACATTTGAACACCGTTCATTACATTTATGAATATGGGAAAGAATGCAGCCACAGCTATGACAAATATTGCTGCATTATTGCTTAGACCAAACAACAGAAATGCAAAAGGCACCCATGCAATACCTGGGATGGGCTGAAGTAATTGCACCCAGGGCTTAAGTATGTTTTGAACTATCTCATTGCTTCCGGCAAGCAAAGCGAGAGGAAGCGCAACCAAAAACGCAAGTGTAAACCCAACTACGATACGGGCAAGACTGATCCATATCTCCGTGAACAGGCTACCTGTTGAGACTGAAATAAAAATTCTCTCAGCAACACGCACCGGGGATGGTAAGATAAGGCTGCTAACAATACCCAGTTCCGAGACGTAATACCAAAGCATGAGCACTGATACTAATGATAACACCCATAGAATAAATTTATAACGCCTACGCAGTGCCATACACACACCTTTTATTCCTTAATCTATACTGTACACAAGATCTTCATAATCCAACATATGGTCAAGGTATCCTTCCCTAACCGCCGTCCTCATCATCTCATCCATACTTTCCCAATCCAGCTCAGCATTATACTCAACACGTTCTTTTTTAAACCCTGATACCCCCATTACATCTACAATAATAGGGTATGAAGAAGGTGAATTGAGGAATTTGGTTGTTATATTATGTATACGAAGCACCTTCTCAAGGAGAGGCCTGTTATTAATAATATTTTTTGAGACTACAAGCACATTGCGCTGGTATTTTGTGCCATGGTCCTTCTCCCATTCAACACCAGCATCAATTATGCACACGCCACCACTTTCCTCAATCTTGTATGAAAATGGCTCCCATGTTAGGACTGCATCAACATCTTTTGTAACAAGAAGTGCGGTTGGCATATCACTGGGCTCAATTCCGTAAACCGGTACAAGATGTGTTTTACCTTTGATGATTGTGTTGTATACATTCTCTGTCATAGTCCCTTTCTTTGATATTGCTATCTTCCCAGAGAAAACCGGCTCACGCGCACACACAATGTCACCACCTCTGGATGCGCCCGCCACTATTTTCATCTGGCTCCCCCTGCCTATCCATACAGCTGCTGGTACGAAACTCATGTATGCAACATCTATCTCACCAGCTGCAATCGCCTCAGCAAGCGCAGGTGATGTCCCAAAAGAATATATCTTGTAATCTATGCCCTCCTCATCAAAATATCCCTGTCTTGCAGCAACATAAGGATGTATCGTGTCAATGGTTTTTATCACACCTATGCGCAGCACATTCCTGCTATCACCTGACTTTGATGGATATAAAGATAATAGCGAGAAAAAAAGAAGTGCCATCCACATGACTAGTACCATTCTCATTAAACTAAAATTAGTTCTAAATAATAAAATACTTCCTATGCAATATTAAGAGTATGTCTGATGAGGGTGTATTTAAGGAGGAGGAAGCAAAGGGGAAGAAAAAAGGTGAAGAATTCAAGGAAAAGGAAACCATGGGGGAGCTCAAGAAGAAGCAGGCGTACACTGCACATGGAAGGAAGTTTTCAAACAAGGAGATATTTGCAATGATGTCAGGATTCAAGAAAAAATGGGTAAAAGGATTTTTGGGAGTACTGAAAAAATTGTTAGGTGGATAACTTCTTCTTCAGCTTGTCAATTGCTGTCTTGACAGCAATCTTCTCATCCGCTGTTATGTTTTCATCCTTTATTACAAGCTCTGTATAAATCTCATCAAAAAACTTGAGCGTGTACTCCTTATCCTTCTCAAATGCGCGCCTGAACCAGCTAACTGCCTCATCTTCATTCTCAATGAACGTATAGCACAAGCCAATAAGGCACGCAACCTGCACCTCCATTGCCTTGGCAAATGCATCCTTCAGAACTTTTATTGCATCCTCAAACCTGAAAAGCTTCAAGTACACATATCCCTTTCCAATAAGCGGTTCTGATAGCTCGAAATCTGCACGCATGGCTGCATCAAATGCAGCCAATGCCTCATTATACTTACCAATCTTTATGTAATTCATGCCCTTCATATACCATGCAAGGCCCTGATTATACTTGAGCTTGGCAGCATCATCACAGAACCCGAGCGCTTTCTCGTACTCCCCGGAATCGTAGAACTCATTAGAGCGTGCTATCAGCTCCTCATAAACCTTGTCAACATCCTCTGTCTTGACCTCTTTTTCCTCTGGCATACAAAAAATATTTCAATAATAATATTTAAAAGTGTGCACTAAATTAACCGCATGCACTGCAAAAGACACGAAAACAATGGCAGGGTTGTGTTTGCACTGTGCGACAAGGAACTAATAGGTAAAGTAATCAGTAATGGCAAAATAACATTAGACTTGAAAACATATGCTAGATTTTACATAGGTGATGATATTAAGCTGCTTGAGGAATGCGAAGGGAAGTTTGAATCCATAAATGCAATTGGAAAAAAGAGTGTGGAGTTCCTCATAAAAAAGGGGTACATAAAAGAAGAGAATTGCAAATATGTGGGAGATGTCCCACATGTACAACTCTACAAAATAAAATAAGATTACTTCTTTTTGAGCATACCTGTTATCACAGGCACCTCAACATCTGTACCATGTGCTGCCTTCCAGCCAACATAGAGCGCATACAGCCAAACGAATATTCCTATAATGAAGAACGATAGCACTGTAGTCACTATGGACAGCACTATTGACTGCACACAGTGGAACCTTGTCCTCTCCTCCTTGTTAAGAAGCCACAACACTATTCCTCCAAGCCAGCCAAAAAAGTACGCAAAAAAGATATCCCATCTTGTTTCAGCCATATCTTCACCTCTTTTATAAGATCCTTTTAACTCCTCTGAAGGTTTTGCAATCTCACCAGTGACCACCATCTCACTTTCACCCGTAGCGTGAGTGAGCTTTTCCTTCTCAAGGAGCTTGCCCTTCAAAGCAGGCTTTGCCGCAGTCTTTGAGAGCTTTTTCTTAACCTTCAAAGGACCTTCCATATATAAGATAAATTGCATTGAATATTTATAAATATTTACAGGAGCTTTAAGTGGGCAGTATATGTATCTAAAATAGATGACCTGGCAGGCCCGAGCGCAAGCGCAGTTATCGTGCCAGGCTCAAGCTGTGTCAGTCCAGCATCACTTATCAGTGCACATGAAACTTGATCCTTTGCATTCTTGTATATTGACAGCAATTCCTTAAGTGTTGCCTTCACAACAATTTTTTTCTCTCCACTTTCTCTCCACAATCTTACAATCTCAGGGTATTTTTTCAGTGCCAAGTCATATGCACGAACTGCTGCGTGCGCACCCTGTGCAACTGCCTTCCCCTTCCCCATCTTAACATCGCTGCACACGATTATTACCTGTTTAACATCTTCCATGTGGAAGAGAACTCAACGAAATGTTAAATATGTTGCATGAGGTAATTGCTGTGATGGATGAAATAAGGGCACTCATAGAACAGCTAAAAGCTAATGAAATGATGAGAATTGAGTGCGCAAATAAGATTGCACAAGTTGATGGAATAATAGAAAAATGTAGTAAGGTTGATGGCCTGGCACTCAGGGTTGGAGCAGTTGATGCATGCATAATTTCCCAGGAGTTTCACGCGTTTGATCTTATAATGATAAAAACTGCTGGAGTAGTTTTTGAGTATGCTAAAGGAGCCCTGGAAAAGTATGAGTATATCCCGTCTCCGTTCCCGAAAATAAAATTACTCGTGCATGGGTCAATGGAACTTGCAGAGCTTGGGCAGTACAAAACAATACTAAGGCTTAGTGAAGAGATTACACTTGCTAGGAAGGTTGCAGAAAAATGTGACCTGCTACTGATAGATGGAAGCTTGGTTCCATTGCCTGGGGATAAGCCATCGAGCAAGGAGATGAAAAAAGAGTATGATGCACTTGTTAAGGAATATCTACAGCTATTTTCTGAGAGTGAAAGTAAAGTTATTGGGGTTGTGAAAGATAGCAGGAGCAGGAGGTTTATGGATGAGTATTCTCATGTTGTTAGTGAAGAAGTCGCAAAGAACACTAATGACAGTGCACTGTTGAATGATGTGCTTGAGAAAGGCGAAATGACAAGGGCCATAAAATATTCCAACAATACACAAACCAATCCCGTACTTAAGGATTTTATACCATTCTCTGATAAGTTGCGTATTTCATACATCAAAGCTGGGAAAGATGACCGGCCGGTTAGGGTTGAATTTTTTGAGGGTAATGAGCATGTGCGTGACATTGTCTACACCTTATGTGCAATAAATGATTCGTATGCATACCCTTCCGTGCTGATCGAGGCTGATTTGAGAGCGCTCATAGACCAAAAAGAAAGTGAGAGAGTGTTGCGGGAAGTTGCACTCACACCTTACCTTAAAGATGCGAGAGTGCTCAGACGTAATTCTCGCCCATTCAGACACTAAATTTATAAATATTTGTGCCGAAGCATATACTGTAGCTCCACTCCGAGTTAGCGGCCATAAGGTCGCAGAATAACGCCACCGCCAGTCCGATGGACTGGCCTAATTCTTTCGTATGTTTTAAATACTTGAGTTGTGTAATTAAGTTATGCAAGAAGTTATGCAAGAGAAGTATAAAGAAGAGTTTGAAAAGGCACAGAAACCGTTTGAGCTGCTGCAAATAAAAACCGATGAGATAATTAAGTCAGAACGGACTACGCCAGAAAAGATTGAGCAGATTAAAATACTGAGTAATGCATTCAGCAATTTTCTGAAGAAGACAAAAAGGGAAGATGTGCAAAAAGAGCTTAAGATGAATAGACTAGAGCACGCAGACCAGTTTGCGAAGGCCGCAGATGCTCTTTTTAAAACATATACTGATGAAGTGCTCAATAAGTATAGCACACATCTCTTAAATGCTGGTGTGGATGTAACCGAACTTACGAGAAC
>JBMFNT010000031.1:0-7743 GCA_049970015.1 Candidatus Micrarchaeia archaeon | reverse complement strand
TTTTTTGTGCCTTTATATAAGTATTGCCAGAATAGCGGGCCCATTGGCAGGATTATGATCCCACCTTCTTTTAGCTGTGTACAAGAAGACTTTTTCCTTCACTATGACAGTGGTGAAAAAGGGAATGGCAAAAGGAACAGCAATTCATGGATGGAAAATAAATGTACTTAGTGCCACCTCTGCATGATTATAGCTATGCTAATAAACTTACAGTTCACTGTTAACTGAATTTTGATAATGGAGAGTTAATACAGACTTGCCTAACCTTTTTAAATATTACTACTATGAAAATAAGATTCGTAGAGTGATGTAATGCCAAAAGCAAATGCCTCAAGAAAAGGTTCGCTTGCATTCAGGCCGCGCAAGCGTGCAAGCACTTTTAATGCAAGGATACGAAATTGGCCAACCTATCGGAAGCCATCTCTTTTAGGCTTTGCAGGTTACAAGGCCGGAATGCTACATTTTGCATACAATGAGGATCAGCCAAATTCTCCACTTAAGGGTAAGGAAGTGTCTGCTATGGGTACACTTATTGAGGTCCCACCTATACATGTTTATGGTATTCGTGCTTATAAGAAGACATCTTATGGTATGAGGCTTTTGGGAGACTTTTTTGTTAAAGATGACCCGCAGTTGAAGAAGGCGCGTATAAAAATAAGAAAAGGTAAGGAGATTAGCGAGTTAGATAAGTACTTGGAAGAGATAAGCGATGTCCGTGCACTCGTATTTACTAATCCATCTATGACTTCTATAGGTAAGAAAACCCCAGAACGCATTGAACTTGGGGTTGGAGGGGATTCCGTAAAAAGCAAGGTTGAATACTTAAAATCTATTATCGGGAAAGATGTTAATGTGGAAGATGTGTTAGAGAAGGGCAGTTATGTAGATGTAATCGGTGTGACAAAAGGCAAGGGATGGCAAGGTGTGGTAAAACGGTTTGGGATAGCCATACAAAGAAGAAAAGCAACGGGTAAGAGACGCCACTTGGGAAACCTTGGTTCATGGCATCCCCCTATAGTTGAGTATACGATAGCACAGGCTGGACAGATGGGGCTTCATAAAAGAACAATACTAAACAACCTTGTTGTTGATATGGGCACTCCAGATAAGATTGATATGAATGGTGGGATAATTAACTATGGTGTCATAAAGACAAGGTACATATTGATCAAAGGCTCCATACCAGGACCTAAAAAGAGGCTGGTCAAGCTGAGGCGTTCGCTGAGAAAGCCGATTTCTAAAAGGGATCTAAAAGTGACATACCTGTCCCGTGCGATGTAATGGTGGTGCTCATGAAACTAACTGTTCTGTCATTGGATGCAAAGCCTGTTGAAGAGATTGAGGTTAAGGGTATTGAGGAAGATGTAAGAGCAGATCTTTTGATACGTGCAGTACGTGCTGACATGTCAAAGACATACCAGCCAAAAGCACCCTATCGTTATGCGGGCATTCAGACAAGTGCAGAGTATATAGGTAACAAGGACAAGTACAGATCCATGAAAAACCGTGGTGCGGCAATGCTTCCCCATGAAAAACTTCCGAAGGGCAGAATCGGCCGTGTCAGGAGAATTCCTTTTGCGGTTACTGGGAGGCGGGCGCATCCACCCAAAGTTGAAAAGGTGCTTGTTGAGAAAATGAATAAGAAGGAGTACATGAAAGCGCTGCGTTCGGCAGTATCTGGTGTAGCAGCAATGAATAAGATGTATGTTATTGTTGATGATGTTGAGTCTATGTCTAAGACTAAACAGGTACTTAGCTTATTCAATGCATTAGGTGTAGGTGAACTGATTGACAAGGCATATGATGGCCGTAGGCGTATTACTGGTGTTAGATGCAGGAGAAAGGGGCGCGCATACAGAGAGAAAAAAATCGCTTTGGTAATCCCTTCAAAAGATTGCAAACTTGCAAATGCGTGTAGGGGTATTCCAGGGGTTGATGCAAAAAACATCTCTCAACTGAAGGTTATGGATGTTGCCCCTGGAGGACAGTTGGGCAGGGTGTTAATATTGAGTAAAAGTGCACTGTTAAAGTTGGGTGAAATGTATGGCAATTATTAAGGCAGTTAATACAGAAAAAGCAAGCAGGCTTCTAGATAAATATAATAAGCTTGAGCTTGTGGTTGATACTAATACTACAAAAGAGTCTCTTACTAAAGAGCTTAAGGCAGTTTATGGATTAAAGGTTAAGAAAGTAAATATGCTATGTATGTTCAAAGGAAACAAAAAGGCAATAGTAACTCTTGACAAGTCGCACACAGTTGATGAGATTGCAACTAAGTTTGGGCTGATAGTGTAGGTGTTGTTCTATGGGAAAAAGGTTGAGGTCACAAAGAAGAGGTAGCGGTTCTCCGAAGTATGTGACTCCGTCACACAGGTATTTGTACAAAGTTAAGTATAGGTCATATGATGATAAAGAGAGGAGAAGCAAGGTAGTTGGCGAGGTAAAGGAATTTGTCAGGAGCCCGGCACACTCATCACTTCTTATGAAAGTGTTGTTTGAGAATGGTGAGGAGAAGGTATATCTTGCTCCTGAGGGTATACGCATTGGTGACAGGATTGAAGAAGGTGCTAATGCAGCACTCAGGCTTGGTAGTATCCTTCCACTTTCAAGGATACCTGAAGGTGCCCCTATATATAATATAGAACTGAGGCCAGGTGATGGTGGTTCTCTGGTAAGGACATCTGGCAGTTTAGCGTTTGTTCGCGCAAAAGAAGCAGATGGTATTTATGTTAAGATGCCTTCCAGAAGGCTGATTAAGCTTGATGGCAATTGTAGGGCACAGCTCGGATGTATCTCGATGGGAGGGCGTCCTGAGCTTCCGCTTATGAAGGCTGGAAATGCATACTATAAGATGCGTGCAAGAAACAAGGTATGGCCTACTGTTAGGGGTGTAGCGATGAATCCTGTTAACCATCCGTTTGGTGGTAAAGAGCATCACCCGGGTAAAGGTACTGCGGTTGCTCGTAATGCACCACCTGGTAAGAAGGTTGGACATATAGCTGCAAGGGTTACCGGTAGAAGGAGTGCGTTAAAAGATGCACTCAAGGAAAAGAAAAGGTGAATGAATGGCCAAGATTACAATATATGGTGTGAATAGTGAGGATCTTGCATCGGTTTCAGATGCTGAATTTATTGAAAAGTATGCAAAGTCTCGGGTCCGTAGAACATACAAAAGGATTTTAGAGAATCTTGCATACAGAAAACTGATACATAAGGTCAAGAAGGTTAAGGAAAGTAAGCAGAAAAAAGTGATACGGACACATGTGCGTGGGGCAGTTATACTGCCATCTTGGATAGGGACGATTTTTGGTGTGCATAATGGGAAAGAGTATGTAACTGTTGAGATCGTACCGGCTATGGTAGGAAGGCGGTTGGGGGATTTTGCGCATACAACAAAACGTGTTACGCACTCTGGACCTGGTGTGGGAGCGACACGCGGTAGTAAGTTTGTGCCTGTGAAGTAATGGTGGTAAGATATGCATTTGAGGTATTCTTTTAGTGGAAAATCGGATGAATATGCCTATGCACAGAGGTATAATCTTGATGCATCTTATAAAGATCTATGTGAGGTTTGCAGATCAGTTAAGGGCATGCCTACATCTAAAGCAGTTGAGCTCCTGAGCAAGGCAGAGAAAATGGAAATTCCGATAAAATACTGGACACATAGGAGGAAGCTGGGGCACAGGAGAGGTATTCGTGGTGAGGGGAGGTATCCCGTAAAAGCAGCATCAATTGTGAAGAAGGTTATTCTGAATGCAATTAACAATGCGCGGGCAAAACAATTGGATGAGGACACCCTTGTCGTTCAGCATGCAGCCGCAACAAAGCAGAGCATATATCCAAGGCTTTCACCAAAGGGTAGGAGGATGAGATGGGACTATGAAACGGCGAGAGTGGAAGTTGTGCTTAAGGGGAACCCAAGAGTTATTGCTGAGATGAGCCTACCAAAAAAGAAGGAGGAAGTGGCAGAGGGGCGGGCAGCTGTTGAAAAGAAAGAAAGTAAACGCCCGCGAAAAACAGCGGAGAAAGCACGTGAAGGTGTAGAGAAGCCGGAGGCTGCTACTGAGAAAGAAAAACCGCAAAATATAGAGCGAAAAATGAAGAAAGGATCAAAATAATGGAGGTTTTAGAATGGTTGTTGAGAGAAAGTTCATTGAGGATTCAATACTGAGGTTTAGGATTGCTGAGTTTATGAAGAAGCAGCTTTCGAGGGCAGGATTTTCAAACCTGACAATACAGAAAACACCCATGATAACGCTCATCACAGCGGAAACAGTGAACCCAGGTCGTGTTATTGGAAGGCATGGTAAGACCATAAATGACATAACCGCGGCATTGGAGTCTAAATTTAAGATTGAGAACCCAAAGATAAACATATCCCCGGTGAGCGTTCCTGACCTTGAGCCGCAGGTTGTTGCGCGCAAGCTTGTCAGGCTTATTGAGATAGGCAAGAATCCGAGAAGGATGATGCATTTTATAGTTAAATCTATAATGGATGCAGGTGCAATCGGTTGCGAGGTTGTGATTAGTGGAAAGCTTGCTGCAAAGGGAGGGCGTGCAAAGACATTCAGAGTGATGGCGGGATACTTACCAAAAGCGGGTGAGCCGGCACGGTGGATAAAAAGCGCCCGTATGACAGCATACCCTAAGGCTGGTGCTATAGGAGTTTGTGTCAAGATTGCTCAGCCAGGCTTGCAGTTTCCTGATAAAAAGGTCGATAAAGTTGAACTTCCAGCAGTCATAGAAGCAGCCAAAGATGTAGAGAAAGAGGTAGCCGTTGAGACGGAGACATCTAATGATGAGATAAAGAAAACTAAAAAGAAAGAAGGAGTGCAAAAATCCAAGAAAATGTCTGGAAATAAGTAGAGGGTGTTTGTATGGCTGTTCTTAGGATTAGGGAAATAAGGGAGATGGATGATAATACAATAAAGGAGAGGGTGTACCAATTGAAAGCAGAGCTTGTGAGGGAGGGCTCTGTCTCAAAGCGCAGCGGAAAGAATATAAATACTAAGCGTGTAAAGGAATTACGTAGGGCGATTGCGCGCCTGTTAACTGTATTAAAAGAGAGAGGTGCATCGTAGTAATGCCAGGTATATGTCCGAAGTGTGGACTTCCAAAGGATATTTGTGTATGCGAAGCTCTCGAGAAAGAGCAGCCGCACAGGATTTCTATCTATGTTGATAAGAAAAGGTTTGGCAAGGTTGTAACAATTATAGAAGGGTTGGATGAGAAAGAGATAGGTAAAATAGCTAAGGAATTGAAGCACAAGATAGCAACCGGAGGTACATATAAGGAAGGTATAGTCATGCTACAGGGAGACCATAAGCATAATGTAAAGGAAGCTCTCATAAAAATGGGTTTTAGAGAAGAGGACATATTTTTGCGATGATCATGATAAAAAGGACAAATATTATTGCGCACGAATTGATAGGCCTGAAAACCAAGGTTGTGTTTTCACTGGCACGACCGTACATGGGCATTGAGGGGATAGTGGTGGATGAGACAAAAAATACGTTTCTAATCAGGAGTGGAAATAAAGAAAGGCGTGTTGCAAAGAAAAACACCATATTTGAATTCATACTGCCGAATAATGAGAGTGTAAGGGTTAATGGCAACCTACTTATAAACCTGCCCGAGAACCGGTTGAAGAGAAGCATTCATAAGCTTAAGTAATACTTTTTTGCCTTCAGTGCATCCAGCTCTATATTTGGGCTTTCACTTATCGCAATGCCCTCTATTTTATATTCTTTCCATGCGCGTACCATTTCTTTCCATTTCAGCTTTGATTCATCAAGCACAAGATGGTTTCTTTCTCCCTTGTCGGTATATTCAATACCTGAAAAGTGTATGTGCATGTTTCTTAATGCCGGCTTGCCAAGTGATTTTTCAATAATCTCGAGCACATTACAGAATCCATCATAATTGTTAACTTTTTCTCCATGCAGTGCATAATAGTGTGCAAAATCAACACATGGTAAAGTGCCTTCCACTTCAGAACACATCTTGCAAAGCACATCTATATCAGCAAACTGAGTTGCTTTTCCCATAAGCTCAGGTCTAATGACCACATCATCAAACCCATTCTTTTTTGACCATACTACAAGCGACTTGTATTCATTTCTTACTCTCTCATAAACTAGTTGTTTGTTCATGCCCAAATAAAATGCTGAATGTATGACAACGGATGTTGCACCCATCCAATGTGCAGCCTGAATACTATCCATGATTCGTTTTTTACTTTTCTCCAACTTTGTTTTGTCTGGGCTATTCAAATTTATAAAATAGGGGGCATGCACGCTCAATGTAACATTATGTGATCTGGCAGTGTTTTTTATCTCTTCGCCATCTTTCTCTCTTTTGACATACACCTGTCTTACAAATTCAACCTCCATTCCATCAAGACCTAACTCCTCAACTCTCAGTATGCCTGGTATTGTACTGCTCTGTGTAGTTGATAGGGGTACTCCTGCTGTTCCAAATAATAGCGCCATACCAGTATTTTGCCTTAAAAATATATATTAATAAAAGGATAAATGTTAGCATGGCGATATACACAAGAAAAGGGGATTATGGTGAAACTAGCATATTTGGTGGTGCAAGGGTTAGAAAAAGTACCCTTTATATTGCAGCATATGGAACGCTTGATGAATTAAGCTCACATATAGGGTTGTGCAGGTCATTTTGCGAAGATGAGTATGAAATCAATACATTGCTCAAGGAAATACAACATGATATATACCTGATTGGCAGCCACCTTGCCGGTGTTGATAAGAAAATAGATGAAAGCAGAATTGAGCAGATAGAAAGGGTTATTGATAAGTATGAGGCTCAGTTGGATAAGCTTAATTCGTTCATCATTCCTTCTGGTACAAAACTATCTGCATTTTTGCATGTTGCTCGTGCAGTTTGCAGGCGTGCAGAAAGGAAATTATCTGTAATATATGAGAACGAGGGGATGTTACTAACAGAATTGAAATACCTCAACAGGCTTTCAGACCTTCTTTTTACGCTTGCCAGATATATTAACAAAAAAGCAGGTAAAAAAGATGAGCTGGCGTTTTAAAGATTGGCACTCTGCTACAAAATGGCTGCTGTCCTACATTTTTATCTGTAGCATTGGTATTTGCGCCTTTGTTAAGTGCATCCCGCAAGGATGGTAGATGTTAAGGATTCGGGAAAATTAAGGCCAAATTTTATTTGTGCAACACAGCATCAAAGGCGAAATGTATTTATACCACTATTGATTATAATATGTTAAATGGTGTATGAGAATGGTGATGCAAATGGAATTAAGAAGGCGAGAAAGACTGTAGGGTGATTATAATGACAACTCACAAAGGAGATTTGCATGATCACTGGAGGAGGAGCCTCGAAATCATATTCCCTGAAAAGATGAAGGCCAATAGGATGGAGAAGCTGAAGAAGCTCGGTGTGGATGTAGAAGGGATACAAAAGGAAGCAAAGAGCCAGAAGGCGAGGGCCACTCTATCTCCTGTAGAACAGGAGAAGCCCAATTCGGAACTATTGGAAGCTGCCAAAAGTGGAGATCTCGCAAGGATAAAGGAACTGCTGAATATGGGAGCAGATGTGAATGCAAAGGATAATTATGGCAGGACACCTGCCCATTATGCCGCATGGAATGGCCATCCCGAGCCTCTCAAGGTTCTCATAGAACATGGAGCAGATGTGAACGCAAAGAATGAATATGGCAAGACACCTGCCCATTGGGCCGCAGCGAATGGC
>JBMFNT010000030.1:0-8175 GCA_049970015.1 Candidatus Micrarchaeia archaeon | reverse complement strand
GGAGCAGGCCTTTCAACTGGGGCAATTTCAACCTTTTTTTCTTTGGCAGGCATCCTTTTGGTGTAGCATATATTATTTGTAAGCATAAATTCAACAATTTCCCTTACTTTTTCCTTTGCAATACCAGTTTCATTTGATATATTTTCTATGCTGGCCTCCTTCCCACGTATATATTCATATACCTTTATTCCATCTGATGAAAACACCTTGAATATATCTTTTTGATGCCTAAAGCGTGTGAGCGAATCTGTTGCCACAATCCCAATAATTGTTTCCTCCTCAATCTCAATCTCTTTTACATACTTTTCTGGCAGTCCCTCAACTGTAATGAGACCAAGCTTGCCCATGAATCCAAGTATTCTGTACAATGTATCTTCATTGACCTTGGAATTTGCCTTTAAATACTCTATATCTGTTGATTTCTCAAGCAGTCCGAACAGTCTGAGTCCGTCTGCACCAAACTTCTTACTTATCTCAAGCTTATGTTTATAAGTGGTTATGGGCTCAAGCCTGTTGATTTGTATCTTAATTTCGGAGGGCATCACTCATCACATACTCTTCTCTGCTTCTATTTCAAATATTGTCTTGAGTTGTATCACACCTTCTTTATCCATAAAATCCAGCACTTCAACAATCCTTGCAGGTGTCATGTTAAGCTCTGCCCGTATTTCCTCAGCACTCTTTTTCCCATCTATAAGGCTGTACACAGACACCCCCTCTGCACCATACCTGTCAAATATTGCGCGCTGCATCTTAACTCTTTTAAAAGCAGAGATATGCTCCTTACCTTTTGTAGGTATAACACCGAGCAAATCATCTTTCGTTATCTCCTCCATAAAAGCACCTCTAAATAGATTCATTCGCAACATTTAAATAAGTATTTCACAAAACTGACGCACCCACACTTTGATGTAATATTTAAATTAAATCACTTCAAATTAGTTTTGTGGCATACACAGATTCGCTTATTAGCACGGGTGTAGACCAGCTCATAAACCTTGTTTACAGGAGCAAGCGTATCAAGGTTGATGATGCATCAAGGCAGCTGGGGCTTGCGGCTAAAGTTATTGAGGAATGGGCACGCGTACTTGAAGATGAGGGTATAATAAAGCTTGAGTACCAGTTTTCCACTATCTATTTAGTGTGGGCAGGAGGGATAGTAAAAGAGCCAGAAGGTGCAAAAGAGATACTGTTAGAGCGTGATTTGCTTATTACGGAGGTTGAGAGTCTTTCCACAAAAGTGAATGCTCTCTTATCTGAGTCACGCACTGCAGGAAAAAACCTAGCCTCAGTTGTAAAAGAGATATCATCAGTTAGTGAAGGGGTTAAGAAGTCTGTTGATACAATATCAGCTGTTAAGAAGGAGAGCAGCAAGGCTGGTAAGGAAGCCAGCGAAATCCTGGCACAGATAGAATCCTTGATGAAGCAGGTTAATTCCAAGATTTCTGAGTACGAAAAGCTCTTTTCCGAATCTGTGGAAAGTACCAGTAAGGAACGGGAGCGCATACAATCGGTTATGAGTGATTATGAACATCTAAGGGAAGATCTAAGACAGCAAATGGTCCTGCTTGAGAATAGCAGGAAAAGCATAAGCGAAAGGCTTGATGAGCTAAGCAAGATTGATGCAGAGATAGGTAAGAGGTTGGACACGTATGCGACGATCCTGGAGGGCAAGTTTAGTAAGGAGATGGAAGAGGCACGTAATGAGTTTGAGGTACTCCGCAACAATTATTCAAAGCTCTCAGAATCATTGGAAAACAGGCTCAATGAGATGAGGCTTGCATTAAAGACAATAGAAGAGTTTAACAAAGAGGTTGAAACGCTTGAGGAGAAGATAAGCGAGGATGTGATTGCACGCAGGTATGCCGAGTTAAAGAACATAATGGACATGCTTACTGGCCTTGAGGATGAGGAGGAACGGCTTGACAAGAAGCTTCAACTTCTCCTTAAAGAGCTGAGGAGCATAAAAATAGAGGTTTCTCCACTTTCTAATGAGGAGACTGCCCGCAAGGTTGAGGATGCCAAGGGTAAGATTTCAACAGCAAAACGTGAACTTACTGCAATTGAACAGAAGCGCTACGAGCTTGCTGAGCTTATGAAAAGAATAAAAGGCAATAAATGAGGTGGTTGTATGAAATCCAACTCTGTCAGTGAGAAATACTCCTTGGATCTTGATGGTATGACTGTTGATGTGCAGATAGGTTATGAGCATGGCAACTTTGTCCCCACATATTACATAAAAATACCTGGGCTTGCAGAGGGTACAAAGCTCATACTTGA
Organism: Candidatus Micrarchaeia archaeon; assembly: GCA_049970015.1. Taxonomy (GTDB): domain Archaea; phylum Micrarchaeota; class Micrarchaeia; order CAILAH01; family CAILAH01; genus JBMFNT01. The sequence continues at coordinate 5,895 of JBMFNT010000030.1, read as the reverse complement.
CACGCAGGTAAAGGGAGAGCTTGTGGGTGAGGTTAAGGTTGATGTATCAGAGCTTCTTGATGTGCGCAAGAGCGAGTATGTTAAGGAGCAGTTTTTTACTAAGGCATCAAAGGTCCTGCTCAGGCATTTTCCTATGCTGACCCATGAGCACCTTCGCGTACTTTCGGCATATCTCATGCAGTACACTTTAGGGCTTGGTGAGCTTGAACCGTTTTTACATGATGATATGCTCGAGGAGATTGTCGTGAACGGCTCGCACCAGCCAGTTTGGGTATACCATAAAAAGTATGGCTGGTGTATGACAAATGTTACTATAAAAGAGGAGAAAAGTATACAGGATTATGCTGCCGCAATTGGCAGGCGAGTTGGCAGGCAGATTAACCTTCTCAATCCTCTCATGGATGCACGGCTTATGAGTGGTGAGCGTGTAAACGCAACCCTTTTTCCCATATCAACGAGCGGTAACACGATTACGATTAGGAAGTTTGCGCGCAATCCGTGGACACCCCCTCTGTTCATAGAACACAACACAGTTTCATTAGAAGTGATGGCTGTGCTTTGGCAGGCCATCCAGAACGAGATGTCTATTCTTATTTCGGGAGGCACGGGCAGTGGTAAGACTTCTTTTCTTAATGCACTTTCAACACTGTTTCCACCGAACCAGCGTGTGATTAGTATAGAAGATACACGGGAGATATACTTGCCATCATTCCTACAATGGGTCCCACTTTCAACACGGTTACCAAATCCTGAGGGTAAAGGCGAAATAACCATGCTTGACCTTATGGTAAACTCTCTCAGGATGAGGCCTGACCGGATGATTGTTGGGGAAGTCAGGAGAAGGCATGAGGCGGAGATACTGTTTGAGGCCATGCATACGGGCCACTCTGTTTATGCAACCCTGCATGCAGATAACACTGAACAGACAATCTCACGATTAACAAACCCACCTATAGAAATACCCAAAGTAATGTTACACGCGCTTGACCTTATAGTTGTTCAGTACAGGAACAGGCGTACAGGCATACGCAGGACTTTTGAGGTTGCCGAGATTGATAATGTTGGCAATGCAAATATTGTGTATAGGTGGAACCCTAGGACTGATAAGATTGAAAAGGTGGGAGAGTTTGTTGAATTTGCACACCGTATTTCTATGTATACTGGGATGACGCAGAAGGAGATGAAGGAGGACATAGCCGAGAAATCAAAAGTCCTGGATTACATGGTGCGCAATGGATACAGGGATGTTGACACTGTTGGCAGGATTATTGCAAAGTACTATAATGAGAGAGACACCCTTCTCAGTGCAATTGAGAAAGGAGGTAATATAGATGTTGTCTTTTGATGAACTTAGGAGAAATGCATTTGAGCTTGAGAAAGGTGCCCACCGTACAGTGTTTGTATCAGTTTCTGAGCCCACAGATATGCATCCAATAGAAATACGCATGCTTTCCTATGACTTTCTTCTGAACGAGCTTGATAAACTTTATAAGATAAAGGCAGCAAAAGAATACCTTACACGTGGAAGGTGATCCTCATTACGCAAATGGATTTTTCTGGCTTTTACAAAAAGCCGTTTGATGAGAGGCTAGAAATAATTCGGAAGATTACTGGATTATCAGACCCTGAGATGGCTGCACTTAAGAGTGGTGGTCTTACACTCCCGGAAGCCGAGGTTATGAGGGAGAATGTGATAGGTTTGTATTCACTCCCGTTTAGTGTGGCAACCAACTTTGTGGTAAATGGCAAAGAGTATCTTATACCTATGGTGGGAGAGGAACCAAGTGTTGTTGCTGCTGCTTCAAAAGCAGCCAAGATAGCCCGCGAGTTTGGCGGGTTCACTGCAAGTTCCACTGACCCAGTGATGATAGGTGAGGTCCACATAAAAAACCCTGATGAGCAAGCGCATGAGATTGTTGAGGCGAACAGAGATCCAATACTAAAATTCATAGATGATATAATTCCTTCCATGAAAGAGCGTGGGGGCGGTGCCCGTGATGTTTGGGCAACTACTTACACGAGCAGTAGGGGCAGGTTTCTTGTGGTTTATTTTTCTGTTGATGTGCGAGATTCAATGGGTGCGAACACCATAAACCGTGTTGCAGAATCGCTTGGTCCTTTGTTGGTTGAGATGGTAGGTGGAAGCGCAAATATGTGTATACTATCAAATTTGTGTTTAAAACGTATATCCCGTGCAAAGGCGTATTTCTCTCTGGACAAGGATGTGATTGAGAGCATACTTGATGCGCAATCTTTTGCGGAGAATGATATATACAGGGCGGTTACGCACAACAAGGGTATAATGAATGGCATATCCGCGCTTGCGCTTGCAACTGGCAATGACACGCGTGCGGTTGAAAGTGGTGCACACGGTTATGCTATGTACAGCTCTTTCTATAGGCCGCTCACAAAATATTATGTTGAGGATAGAAAACTGGCAGGCGAGATTGAAGTACCTCTTGCACTTGGGACGGTAGGCAGTGGTACAAACCACAGGGTTGCAAGGATTGCATTGGACAAGATACTTAAAGTAACCTCTTCACAAGAGTTGTGCAGTGTGGCGGCAGCGCTCGGCCTTGCACAGAACTTTGCAGCATTGTATGCACTTACACGAGAGGGTATAAATAAAGGACATATGCGTTTGCACTCGCGTGTGCTTGCGCTTGCTGCAGGTGCAACCCCTGATGAGGCAAATAAAGTTTATGAGTATTTCAAAGGCCGCGAAAATGAGATAAGCATGAGCAGTATTCGTGCATACCTTGATACGCTCCGGACAAAAAGTAAGAAAACAAAATGACAAGGTTTACTGATGGTTGATGAGCAAAGATTGAGTGAGGTTATGTTTATGGTTGATAAGCAATGTCCAGAATGACAAGGTTTACTGATGGTTGATGAGCAAAGATTGAGTGAGGTTATGTTTATGGTTGATAAGCAATGTCCAAAGTGTGGAACATCAAGCAAAACATCAAAATTTGTTGGTAGTATATGCGAGAAATGCTACAATCAAATTAACAGGCCAAAGACATTGCCCACTAAAATAACTGTATATGTGTGTAGGGAATGCGGTGCAAACCGTGTTAGACATTGGGATGAAGATATCTCCCATGAAATCATGCGAATGCTCCATGATAAAAATTTTGGGTTTCCGAAGGTTTCAATCAGTGGTGACTCTGTACGTATTGTATATTCAGGGTTGAGCGAGCCCATCACAATCCCCTTATTTTTTAAGAAATCCATATGCGATTCCTGCACACGCAAGCTTTCAGGCTACTATGAGGCGGTTGTACAATTACGTGGCAAATATTCGGAACAGAAGTTTGTGCAAAGGTTCATGAGAAAGATTGAAAGGGTAACTTTTGTGCCAAGGGTTGAAGAACTGAAAGAGGGTATTGATGTATATGTGGGTGATAAGCAGGCGGTGCGTGCGCTTCTGGCTGCACTTAAACTTAAACCTAAAGTAACACACAAATTGTATGGTATAAAAGATGGAAGAAAGGTGTATAGGACTACTTTCCTAGTTCGTGGCTAAACAAAAAATTACTCAATATATACCTGGCACAGGCCAACATCTAATGTGCACACTGCACTATACTTTTTGTCATTATCTTTCTCATAATTAACCTGAAACATTGTGCGTTTGCTAACCTCTGGAGTAGATTCATCAACCTTGTAGGTACAGCTATACTTCAAATCATTAGTATTCTTTTGTCCATTCCCATCTCCGCAATCATACGTGTACGGCGTTATGACATTTATTCCAGAATGCTTATCAACGAGTTCAACACTGAAATCATATGTCTCTTCACTAACTGCCCTATTTATCTTATCTATATTAATCCTGCATTTCAAAGGAGGCGTGTTTGTTGCAACTGATGCGTTTGTACTATTCGTCTTGACAAGTCCCCTAAACTCTGCTTTAACATCTGCTTTCAAGTATCCCGTTTCATCAACCCCAATTTTGCAGTCCAGTTTGTTTATGTTAATGTTAAACTCAAACCCTCCACTTTCATTAGTAAACGTTTCAAGCGGCTTCTTCCCTTCTAAACAATCTTCTTTTTTTTGGCATATCTGCCCTCCAAGCAGTGTTTTTTGGCATAAATACTTTGAAACCCCGAGCAATGTAACATTTGCACCCTGTGCTACAAGATTATCCGGCAGCACAGTAACATTTCCCTTTTTTTTTATCCCATTCTCATTCACGCTTTTATAATTATCAACCGTGATTTCTGGAGGCTCGATTGCAACGGGCACGTTCAGGTCATCACGCTGCTCGCTTACTATTGCAATCTTGTAGTCATACCACTCTGTCCCACTTTCTTTTTGATTATTACACGGGTTTATGTCTTTCGCTTCATAATCATAACTTACCCTCAAATCATGCAAGTTATTTTCCGACCCGCCCTTTTTTGCATAGAGAGTTATATTAAGTATGTATGTGATATCTTTATTTTTCTGCAGAACTTGCTGCCCGCTCGGCGTAGTAGAGTAGCTATAGCCTTTAACTTCCAGGTACGTTGAGTTTGACTCAACACTAATATTCTTTATGAATACATCCACATCCCCTACATTCTTTATCTTAAGGTATAACTGCACAGTTTTCCCATTATTTTCAAGTACAGTTGCATCACATTGCATTCCTTGAGGACACCCTGGTTTTGTACCCATAGACCCCCCCTTATCATCAATCCTAACCCTGTTTGATGGCACGGCCTGAACCTTTAGCGTATTCTGCACTTTGAACGGGAGTGTCCCACTCTTTTTCTCAACAAACGGATGTATCCTACTCTTCTCCTCATCACCTTTAACCCTCTCTTCCATAAACCCTCCACACTCGGTAAGGCTCGTTTCATAAAGTATTGAATAATTCCCTTCCTGCGAAAACTTGAAGTTATAGCTCTCTCCCATCTTGTTTATTCTACCCGTTCTTGAATCTATCCCTCCATTCGGAGATGTAACTTGTATCTTGTACACCCCCGTGCATCCAATACCACCAGTATTGTTTGCATATTTTATCCCAGCATCATTTGGTGCTGCTTTCATCCATGCCCCCCCGCTTGCTGTCAATATTTTATTTATTATTTTCAACTCTTCATCTGAGTATGGGGGGTGTGTAAACATCTGTATTGTTGTAAACTTTGGCGTATCATTATTATGTATTGTTTTACTCTCTTCAGCGCTCAACCGCGCCATCGGCCCAGACATCCCATAAGAATTGATCTTGTAATAGTATATTTCATCGCATTTGTATTGCCCTAATATTTGCTCATCACAATAACTTACTATCTTCATATCACTGAAACTTGCAGCATACTCAACATAATCAGCAATGTTTTCAGTATCATTAACACACACATAGTAATCATTCTGGTACTGTGCTTTCGGGTTTATATTTTGATTTAAATTCAGGTTCATGCTAACAAATTCTTCGTATGTATCATCTGGTAACATATAAGTATAACTCCTGCTTGCAGAGAATATGCTTGCCATAATACTCAGAAAGCAAAACAATACAATGAAAAGCCTATTACCCATTTACTCACCTACGGAAAGAACGCTCATAAGTAAAACCTATGCTGAAGTCTGTTCCAGTGTTCAATGGGTTAGAAAGGAACAGATACGCACCGACCCCTGTCTGTATCGATGTGCCGTAGTATTCAAGTTTACCCGCTTTCCCTTTGATACCGAGACCTATACCTTTTCCGAGTTCATAATTTACACCAACATACCCACCATACTCCCATACATTCGGTTTAATCGAAACACCAAGTGTTTCAACGAACCCACCGGACAGCCCAGCCTTCTCAAGTGTATATGGTATGTTAAGGCGTGTCCATTCAGCATACCCTCCCAACCCGAGGGATAGTTTATCCTTAATCAAATAGAACTTAGGCCCGG
>JBMFNT010000029.1:0-8889 GCA_049970015.1 Candidatus Micrarchaeia archaeon | reverse complement strand
TAACGAATTTTTTTTCTTGAGAAGTCTTACGCCCAAGCCTCTCCAAAAGAGTGATAATAAATGAGCTATGAGCAGAAGTGTAGACAATTGCTTGCAAGCAATGATCAGAAGGGATTTGTGGATATGTTAAATGAGTGGATTGCAAAGGATGGTAGGAAAATGCAAAACCTTCCTTTCCTTGCAATAAAATACTATTTGGAAAGGGACTACAGGGCATGTGCAAATACCTTAAGAATAACAAGGGATGTAAAGCCAGAGTATATGATTTATGCAGTGTTTTCGCACATTTTCCTTAGAGAATATGATGAAGCAGGTAAGGTGCTGGATAACATAATACCCCATACAGAAGATGAAATAATGCGCAAGAAGCTCATTACACTGAAACATATTGTTGATTCGCTAAGCGGTAAATCCGAGAATGTGCAAATAGAGGATGCATTGCGTTTTATTGAAATGATTAATGAGTATGAAGAAAATGTACACATAAAGGAATCCATAAAAGTGCTTATAGATGATATAAAGAAATCGCTCAACATCTCCTACTAGTACTACACACAAATGCTTTCGCCCACTTCTCATAACCTCTGTTTGAATTTACATTCCAGGCAAGGATGGCTGGGATTTTATATGGATGCATCTCTCCTATAATTTTTATTGCAGATTGTTTTCTTGTGGGTATCGTCTTTGCTATAAGAATATACTCGCGCGACCTTTCCATCTTTCCTTCCCAAAAATAAATGCTGTCTGACCTAACTATGTTTGCACATGCAATCAGTTTCTTATTTAATAGAGCTTCCACAGTTCTGGATGCCGATTCCTTGTTTGGGAATGGTGAGTATATTATGGACATCATGAAAAAAATGTGAAAAGAAATAATAAAATAGTGTCTGCTTAATTATTCTAGCATGGGCCTATATGCCGAGGTGGCAGAATGGCTATGCAACCGGCTGCAGAACACTGGTTTTATGACCGAAAGGGATGAATTTTGCCGAAACCGGTGTACGGGAGTTCAAATCTCCCCCTCGGCTCTTTTAATATTATTTCAGAACCCTGGTTATTTGACCATCCTTTAACCGAAGACATGCTATGGGCTTGTTCTGGGACGGGGTTATGCACATCTCGCCATTCTTTATGGCAATGTGCGGTACCTCAAGCGTCCCAATATGGTTGAATACCTTTGAAACATCCATCCAAAAATACTGCGAATTGCCCAAATTTCCATTCCAGACTATGGCGTGCGCATGCTTAAACCCAGATGCAATAAAGAATGCACCCATTTCAGAACTTGCAATTGATGGGTTTACTATAGTGTCTACCCCTTCTCTCCTTACTATGCGTGTTATATCGATTTCATCAATGTACCCTGAACTGCTTATCACATATAGGTTGTTTGAGGATTCAGAAAGCAGGTATAGATATTCATTATGTACGCCTATTGCTGGGTTTTTTACAATGATAGGCAACACTGTGTTGCTTACTGTACCATCTGATAAATTGATAATAAACAGAGATGCATCGCCATCAAACACCACATAAACCCTCTTGTTATCTGCGGTTATAACCGCCTGCTTTCCCGCATATGTACCATTTCCAAGATTGTATGCACTAAGATTACCGTTTTTAGTAGCAAGTAATATTGGGCCTGAACTCGTATTCTGCACGGAATAAAACTCACTATCATTTCTTCTGTATGAGTTTTTTACATAGAAAAGCTGCCATAAGTCAGATTTTACTTCCTCGTTTATAGGCTCTATCTTTGGGGCAATCGTTTTGCTATCACGGAAATTAGATATGCCAAAAGCAGCTGTGCCTGCTATAACTGCTGCTGCAACGGCTGCCTTCACACGCTTTTTCATGTTTTTCTTCTTATTGGGAGTTTCCATACTACCACTTAACCTCTCCAATTAACTGGATCATTCAATGATTTTTCCTTCTTGTTAAACACGAAAAATCCAGTATTCTTCACGACCGCTTCGGCAAGCTTCTCCCCCTCAATTCCAGCGGAAGATATATTAAGCAAAAGTTGTGCCCGCTCATCACCTGCTGCAGCTTCCTTTTTCAGCGCATAGCGATTTCCCTCAAACCTGAGGTATAAATGAACATTCCCTTTTTCATCCGCTGTAAGCACAAATGAAAGATAGGTAATGTAATTTATATGATTCTTCAATGCATTGAGCACATCACTACCAGAGTATTTTTTTCCATTTATAGTAATGGGCTGAAGAAGCTCTGCTAGCTGGTAAGCAGTCTTACCATCTAACTTATTAATGATATCCTGTACCTGCTCTTGTGGAACTGTCTTAAATATCAGTCCAGTGTGCTCCACCCTTCCTCCAAAAGTTTCGTCAAGCCTTGATGATTGAACCCCTTCCATACATTCACCTTTATTTTATTTGTTTAATCTAGTATTTAAATATACCTGTTAAGCATGTCCTTCAGCTCTTTCAGCTTTTTCTCCCTTTCATCAACCAACGATGCAAGCCTCTTTGCGCGGTATGAAACAAGCTTTCTGAACTGCACCATCTCCCTCTCATCCAAAATGGAAAGATCACTATCTATCCCTTTTATGCGTTCCTTTATCATCTCAATCTGTGAATCACTGGGTAGCAAAATCTCACCCTCCATCCACATAAATAAGGCGTTTACAGATTTTTCACGCTCGTCCACACCCGCGGACTTTCTCTTGTAGTCTTCAAGAGGATCTCCAAGCAGTAACTTTATGTACTTGAAATCCTCATCAAGAGCCGGCCCACAATCTCCTTTCTCAAGCTCCTTGGAATGTCTGGAGAGCTTTATTTTTAGAAGTTTTATAAGAAAAAGGAGCTTCTCCTTTGTCAGCGTTGGAAGAGGGGAATCAAGTACCTCTTCCTCTTTTGCATCGAGCCAGACCAGTGCAGACTTAATGCTAGATTTCTCTCTTTTGATCCTGCCTATTATGTTCCCGCCAAAATAACCACTTACCACTTCCCCTTCCATGCTTAGATATTGACTACAAAGTATTAAAGAAATATTGCTTACGGAAACCTGAACAGCCCAATGCCCGGCCGCTCATTCTGCCTCTCCTGCTCATAGTCGTAAGGGCCCTTAACATCTCTTCTTATTATAAGCTCAATCACATTCTCTATGCTATCTATGTACTCGTTGCCTACACAGTAAAGACTCATTGTAGGCCTCTCATATGCACCATGCTTAAGGATTATTGTAGATGTACCGGCAAGCTTGTCCAAAACATTTGCCTTTATTTCATAGCTCTGTATTCGTCTTATTGGCATCTTGTGCACGTCATCAGTTATGAACCGTCTGGATTTTTCAACATATGCATCCGTTATCTTGTATGTATAGAGGGAAAGTGCAAGCACCCTGAAGGAGACTATTGCAATCCCAAGAAGAATGATTGCATCCAATACAATATAGACATCAAGGTTATTCAAGTATAAGTATATTGTGGATAACACACCAATAATAAACAAGACCACTGCTATGAGCGCATACCCCCTTAACTTGGGCTTGACAACAAGATATGTTCTCTTTTCACGCTCAATCATAATTTAATTTATGGAAGCAAAACATATAATTGAGTAGTGGAAGGAAGGTTTTGGAAAACTTTATAAATGTTGCTAAGCACAGAATATGGTGTAAGCTAAGATTTATATTACTTATGAGGTGTGGAAATGGTTGTAAAACAATGCCCTGAATGCAAAAGTAATAAAGTAATACAGGATTATGAGCGTGGCGAGCTTATATGCGCTACCTGCGGTCTTGTGATTAGTGATAGTATGGTTGATGAGGGTCCGGAGTGGAGAGCATTCGACAGCCAACAGAGGGATAAAAGGGCTAGAGCCGGTGCCCCGGTAAAGCTTATGAGGCCGAACAAGGGGCTCAGCACTGAGATCGACCAGTACAACAGGGACATTCGCGGGGTAAAGATTAACACGAAAAAACAGGCACAGCTCTACAGGATGAGGAAATGGCACAAGAGAAGCAGCATACAAAGCTCTGTTGAGAGGAACCTTGCAATTGCACTTACCGAGCTTGACAAGATTGCATCATACCTCGGCCTTCACGAGTCCGTGCGTGAAGAGGCCGCACTGATGTACAGGAAATGCATTGAGAAAGGAGTCAGAGGGAAGAATATTGAGGCTCTCGTGGCCGCTGTAATTTATGCTGTGTGCAGGCAGAGGAACATGCCGAGAACGCTTGCAGAGATTGCACAGGTCTCAGGAGTAAAAAGGAAGGATATAGGGAGGACATACCGAATACTAGTGCAGGAGCTTGGTGTGGGTATTCCGCTTGCAAATCCGTTGCATTATGTGCCAAGGTTTGTTACTGCATTGAGCCTAAGCGGTAGGGTACAGGATACTGCAATGGACATACTGAAAGATGCAATTGACAAAAAGCTCATTTCAGGAAGAGGACCGACAGGGTTGGCTGCTGCAGCAGTGTATGCGGCTTGTCTGTTCCACTCCGAGCACAGAACACAGAAGGAAGTTGCAGAGGCAGCGGGAATAACTGAGGTTACAATAAGGAACAGGTTCAAGGAGCTTAAAGATACCTTGGAATTGGACCTGCCTGAAGTTGAGGGGCAATTTTGAGATTTAGCAATGTTTATGAAAGCACTTCAAAGAATACTCAAGGAATGTGATGTAATTATATCAGTTGCAGATGGAAGGGTACCAGATGCCTTGTTTATACCAAAAGTTAATAAGAGAAAACTGCTGGTTATAAACAAGGTCGATTTGATCGATGCTGATGAGATAGAGAGGATAAGAAAGAAACATAGAAATGCAATATTTGTGTCTGCAAAGTATGGAAGAGGAAAGGGGAGGCTGCTTCACAAGCTCATTGAAATTGCTAAAAAAATGAACCTTGACATAAGGGTTGGTGTTATAGGTTATCCAAATGCTGGCAAATCATCGATCATAAACATGCTGAAAGGAAAGAGGAGTGCAAAGGTGAGTGCGACTCCTGGCGAGACCAAAGGAGTGCAATGGCTAAGGATAAGGAAAAATATACTGATGTATGATACGCCGGGAGTAGTAATGCGCGGGGTTGGTGAAAGAGGGCTTGTAAAAGCATCTGGACTATCTGCCCAGAATGTAAAAGATCCTGAGGGGGCCGCATCTGAGATTATTACGGAAATTATTAGGAAAGGGCTTACCAGCAGGCTCGCAAGGCATTATGACATAAAAATTGATGAAAGAGATTCTCCACAAAAAATTATTGCAAAAATTGCAGCCCGGCATAGAATGCTCATGAAAGGGGGAGAAAAGGACCTGGAAAGGGCTGCTAGAAAGGTAATTTATGATTGGCAGACAGGAAAGATACACTAGGTTGTGGGACTAGTGCTTTAGCCGTGGCCGTGGCCTGGGGATACAGATATAATTATTACATAAAGAAATTAAGTTATGAGACCTAGTGCACTGGGTGTTGTGCTTATACTACTCACATGCTCGGTTGTGTTTGCCTCTTGGACAGAGAAAGTGGAGGTTCATGCCGTTGATGCTAAGAATAGGCCGTTAAAAGGTGCAGTAATAAGTGTGAGCTACCAGAAAAATAATTTTCCTGTGACTGAATCATCACTAGATGGAAGGTTCAATGTGACTACCAATGAGACTGGAATGGTCCTGTTGTCTTTCTCAAACCAAGTTCAGGTTCCAGAGTATGAGGAAAGGTATTACATACTCAGGGCATATTACCAAGATGAAACATCTACACAGGAAGAGAAAATAAAATGTACGAGTATGGGGCCAAGGTGTCATGACACACAACCATTCCTCAAGACATTTTTCTTTGATGCGTATAGAATAGAAATAACTGTGATGGATCAAAATGGCGAGCCTATTGAGGGGGCTGATGTATACATTGGTAGCCAACACTACCAAACTGGAAGTGATGGAAAGGTATGGATTAATTCCCTGAATGGTAAGCCTTACTCAATAACTGTAGAATATGCTGGAAAGAAGAGGACAATCACAGGGTCAATCTCAGGAAAGGATGCTGAGATTAATGTTGCTTTCCCGAGGTATGATATAAAGTTTAGAGTAATTGATGACAATGGTTATGCTGTCAGCTCAGAAGTTCTGCTTGATGGGATGAGTGCAAAAGCTGATGAGAATGGGTATGTATATTTCAACAATGTGATTGCTGATAATGTGCAGGTAATGCTGAGGTATGCAAATGGAGTAAAAAGGTATAATATTACACTCACTGGAAACATTGATACCGAGCTTGTGGTTGATGAAAGACCTCCCACGATCACATCTGTCAATAAGGAAATTAATGAGAAGATGAATGCAATATTCATAAGCGCAAGTGTAAAGGATCCGGGAGTTAAGGCGAGCGGTCTTCGTGATACTGACCCTATTCGCTTAAGATATAAGGTTGGTGAGGAAGGATGGAAATCCATCCAGATGTACACAATTGGTAAGGATGCATATCAGGCAAGCATACCCTTAGTATATGACACGAAGATATACTTTGAGATAGAGGCATACGACAAGCAGGAGAATGCAAACAGCTATACTGATTATATAACTGTCAAGAAAGGTGATAAAGGTGCTGGAGAACCAATAGTTGGTGATCAAAAGCCTCCTGAGAATGCTACTGGGGAAAGGGGAGGGGTTGACATTATAACACTCATTGCGGGAATAGTAATATTCATAGTAATACTGCTCATAATATACAAAAAGTATACAGGCGAGATATGATACATATTATTAAAAAAGATTTTGTCTCTTAATTTCATATTACGCCTCGGTGGTGTAGTGGTAAGCATTCGGCCCTGTCGGAGCGTTTTGTTAGTGCAACACTGCAAAAGCTGTAGATAGGCCGCGACCCGGGTTCGAGTCCCGGCCGAGGCGCTAATTCCGTGACATGCTCCCACCCTTAAAAGGCTTGGGCTTCTTGCTTCACATTTCTTGTGTTCGCTTTCATCCTACAGCTCCCACGTGAGATTTCCCACTCACAAAAGGTTAAACTGAATTAAACTTGATTGCAAGCATTACATCTCCATGGGCTTTGCCGTGCTCAAATTCATAATAAGTATCAAGAAAAATCAAATTAGGGCGCTTGCATATGTACCTGTTCATAAAAACATATCCCATGAAATCATCATTTATTGAGATTGGCTTCCAGAATTTGACATTATCTTTTCCAATTATAAAAGACAACATAAACTGAATATCTCTAAGATTTGATGGATCTATATCGCCAAGGCGTGACATTAACCGCAGTACATCAAGCGAGTTAATATCTGATGGGCCATTACCAGAAAGGGCAAACTTGGCCCATAGATGCATTCTCCTGGCTAAAGAGTCATCCCTAAAATATGCAAGCTCTTTCTGCAGGAATTTTGAGGAATCCAATATTTCCTTGGCAAGACCGTGCTTTATGATGAAAAAAAGTAATGTGTATGCCATCTGGTTATAACAAAGGGTTGCTTCTATGTCTGTAAAATGATCAACATTAGACTTTACTAATGAGACATCTGCATAAAAATGGCCTTTCACCCTGAGCACAGACTCAACCCCAATGAATGTATTGTTTCTGCCAACAAGCATCTGCGCTGATTTGATTGTCCTGCAATCTAGGGTGTATATCTGCAGTGTCTCTTCTATTATATCTGCCGGAATAGGCTTCCTAAACGCAACCTTAGTCAGGTCAAACCGTGGGTTTTTCCTAACATTTATGGGGTTTATTATATCATCTCCTGCATTCTAATAAATGCCTGTGTGAGCAGTACATAGAAAAGCATGTACAGTGAATAAACCCATCTGTTTTCAAAAAATAATCCATTAATCTTCAGATAGCCATCAAGCATAGAGTAAATTGCTAAGACCAGAGCAGCAGCTGCAAACAAGCCAACTGTGTTGTTCAAGATAGGGTTCTGCAGTAATCCATATTTGCTTCCACGGTATACGTAGAAAGCAAGGGTGAAAAGAATTATGGAAAGAAATGTGTATATGTAGTATACTGCATGATTTGCGAACAGGCCGTTAATCGTGAGTATATAGTATGAAAAAAGCATGAAAAAACCACTCACAAGTATTGATTCAACACATATACATTTAGTATCATTGAGAAATATTGTCCTTGCAAATGTGAAGAATGCATAAATAAACAGAATATACGCCACTGTCCAAAAGAGGTCACTGATGTTTTCGAACGAAGTGCTGTTTAAATCAAGCATTCGGTCTATGAAGGTACCTACAAAAACAAGAGCGGATGCGACAAGTAAATAACCTGCCCATTTAAACCTTGTTTTGCTATACAGAGTATATATAGCTAAAAAGGCAGAAAATTGCAAAAGGAGTATTGTTATCACCTCTAAGTTGATAGCAATCGACTGGTCCACAATATAAAATATCCCAGTTATCCCAAACATGAGCAATGAAACAAAGAATATGTGGTTTACTAAAGCTCCATCCATAGAAAGTTATCGAGAAAATAGTTTATAAAAATTCTAAAATTTGGGCTGTGTGAGTGGTTTGTGGTATGAAAGCACTTATAATTACACCTAGCATATGTGATTAAGAGAAGTTTTCTGAAGGAAAATTTGGATAAAATCCTGCAAGGATTTTTCTCTTAATCGTTATTATCGGCCCCGAACGAAGTGATGGCCTGCAAGGCATGACAAAATCTGAAAGGATCTTGAGTTTAGAATTCGGTGGTGGCGATAGGCGCGGTGAGTGGCATCCTGCCTGCAAGACAGGTGGCGAGGCTAAACCCCATAGAAACGCTGAATGGGTGAAGGCCGGGAACTGATCGTTACGCTCTTTTACATTCTTTATGATTATTTTACCACGCCTGTACAATGCAACCTCTACATCATCTTTCTTTCCTATAACAAGCATTTCTAGTTTTGGCCATATCTCAAAATCCAGCATAGAG
>JBMFNT010000028.1:0-9915 GCA_049970015.1 Candidatus Micrarchaeia archaeon | reverse complement strand
CAATCTTAACATTCATGATGTCCAATGAGCATATTTTCAACCGGTGCAGAAGCAACCAACCCAGCAACAATCTTAACGTTCCTGGTGGTCAATGAGCATATTTTCAACCAGTGCAGAAGCAACCAACCCAGCAACAATCTTAACGTTCCTGGTGGTCAATGAGCATATTTTCAATAAAAGAACATACTTTTTCATAAGCCACCTCATCTACAATAAGAGGTACTCCAATAATCCTAACCTTCCTTACCTTCCCGAGTAGAAGATACAATTTTATCATGAATGCAAGGTCAAAGTCATGTGCTGAAACTTTTGGGAAATCTTTTAACTGATCAACGTCTGTTTCTGTAAGCAGGATCGGGCTTTTTATTCCTTTAATCACATCGATTATATACAGCTCACTGTTATCAATATCTTCATTAGGGTCAAAATGTAGGAATTCATGCCCTGGAAATCTTTCTGCAAGCCGGGTGATCATGCTTACTGCTGAGCTATCAGGCCCATAAACAGGGTTTCCAAGGACAAGGAATCTCATGATACTATTTTAAACAAAGAATGCATAATATACTTGATGATTGTCCAGGATCCACTTGTCGATGTAAAGGATGGTAAGATATACTGCAAGGCATGTGCACGAAGGTGTACAATAGAGGAAGGTGGCACTGGCTTTTGTGGTATAAGGAAAAATGCAAGTGGAAAGCTTGACTTGATAGTGTACGGGAGACCATCCGCATTTGGTGTTGACCCAGTAGAGAAAAAGCCGCAGTTCCACTTTTTACCTAACACAACAGCATACTCTTTGGGCACTTACGGATGCACGTTCATGTGTAAGTTTTGTTGTAATTGGGAGCTTGCACAGGCAATACGCGAGCATCTACCCCTGGACATATGGTTTGACCTACCTCCTCAAAAAGCAGTCAGTGGCGCAAAATCTTACGGGTGTGATTCGCTCGCATACACATACAACGAGCCAGTCATATGGTTTGAGTACCACAGGGATATTGGCAACCTTGCACTCCATGAAGGGCTGTTTAACATACTCGTGACTGATGGGTATGGCACTCCTGAGTTCTGGAAAGAGGCATCAAAATATATACATGCAACCAGCATTGACCTCAAAGGGTTCAACAGGAAGTTCTATATGGAATACACAGGTGCAATGCTTGACCATGTTCTCGATTCAATAAAGGAGGCTAAAAAGTATAGGAACATGTGGGTTGAGATAACTTCTCTTGTTATACCTGGAAAGAATGATGATAGGGATGATGTGAAGGCCGAGGCTGAATGGCTTGCAGCAATAGATCCTGAGATGCCATTGCACTTTATAGGGTTCAGGCCGAGCTATAAAATGATGGATGTTAGGCCTGCAGAGACAAGCGACCTTATTCCTCTACGTGAGATAGCAATGGATGCCGGCCTTAAATATGTTTATCTTGGTAATGTAATCTCACCTTTTGAAAGTACATACTGCCCAAACTGTGGAGAGTTACTGGTTTCAAGGATAGGATATATGGTTGAGGTTAAAGGGGTTTTTGATATTGTTAATTCGAGGTGTGGCAACTGTGGGCATAGGATACCAGGGGTATGGACACGTGAACAGGCCACCAAACTAAAGGAATAAAAACATAATGGATAAACATGAGGGTACCAGCAGTTGCAGGCATGTTTTATCCAGATGAAGGTATAAAGCTGCTTGGCATGATAAAGGAATTGTTGGGCCAGTGCAAAAAGGCAAGCATAAAAGGAAGATTGAGAGGGCTCATAGTACCACATGCAGGATATATTTTTTCTGGGATCGTTGCGGCAGCAGGTTATAATATGGTGCTATCAAGGAAAGAAGAGATTGATAAAATAATACTTATAGGTCCATCACATTATATGATGTTTAATGGTGCGGCATCATCAGGGGAAGATGTATGGGAGACGCCACTTGGTATGGTCGAGGTTCATGAATTGATAGGCAGGCATATAGTACCGTTTCCGCGTGCGCATGTGGAGGAGCATTCGCTTGAGGTCCAAGTACCGTTTTTGCAGGTTGTCTGCCCGAGTGCAAGGATATACCCATTGGTAACAGGTGAGGTTGATCCTTCAATGCTTGCAAAAGATATTGAGCAGTATATAGATGACCGTACTCTTATATTGGTAAGCTCAGACCTTAGCCATTACTATCCATACTACAAGGCAGTTGAGATTGATTCAAAGGCTAACGAATGCATTCCTTCTCTGAATATTGAGTGTGTAAATGAGAAGGTTGAGGCCTGTGGCAAGACAGGGATACTTACACTGATGCACATTGCAAAGGATATGGGATGGAAAGGCCAACTAATAGATTATAAGAACTCCGGAGATACATATAAGGACAAAAGCCAGGTCGTGGGGTATGGTTGTTATGCATTTTTTGAATGATGATGAGAAGAAGTACCTTTTGCATGTTGCGAGGGAGAGTATAATGGCCCGGCTGGGAGGTAAAGAGCTTACCTTGGAAAGGCCTCCATCAAAAAAGCTTCTTGAGAAACGAGGTGTATTTGTAACGCTTACAGAGAATGGGGAGTTGAGGGGATGTATTGGATATATAGAACCGATAAAATCCATAGTGCAGGCAGTTGCCGAGAATGCACAGAATGCAGCATTTGAAGACTGTAGGTTTTTGCCATTAAAGAAGGATGAGCTTGGTAAGATAAAGATTGAGATATCAATACTCTCGCCCCTTGAGGAGATACATCCTGCCTCTGTGGAAGAACTTATCAATTCGCTTAAACCGCACATACATGGGCTTGTGATAAGGAAAGGGTGGGCAGGGGCAACATTCCTTCCACAGGTATGGGAAGAGCTACCAACGCATGAAGAGTTCTTATCCAATCTATGCCTTAAGGCCGGGCTTGAGCCAGATGAATGGAAAAGGCCAGGTATGAAGTTTTATGTTTATACAGTAGAGAAGTTTGATGAGTAGGGTGAAGTTGTTATGCAAAGGAAAAGGTATGAAGGAACGGCTAAGATAGAGTTGGCACAGGAAAGGATGGGGATACTTTCAATTCTTGCAAAATCTTATAAAGACACTCAGCCATTTGAAGGGATAAGAATTGGAATGTGTCTTCATATAACCAAGGAAACGGCTGTGCTCTGCAGAACGCTCGTTTCAGGTGGTGCACAGTTGTATCTGTGTGCATCTAATCCATTATCCACACAAGATGATGTTGCAGATGCATTGAGACAGAATGGGATAAATGTCTATGGATATTCAGGTGAAAGTATAAACACTTACTGGAAACACATAGATGCAGTTGCATCAAAGAACTTAAACATAGTAATGGATGATGGGGGAGACCTCACAGTAAGGATGCATACACATCATAAGGAGAGATTGGGACACGTGATTGGTGGATGTGAGGAAACCACAACAGGTGTCAACAGGCTGCGTGCAATGGAATCAAAAATGGCATTAAAATTCCCAGTGATTGCTGTCAATAACAACATTACAAAGCGGATGATAGATAACTACTATGGTACTGGACAGTCAACAATAGATGGTATACTGCGTTCCACTAACATACTACTTTCTGGGAAAACGTTTGTGGTTTGCGGGTATGGCCCGTGCGGGAAAGGTGTTGCAATGCGTGCGAAAGGGATGGGTGCCAATGTAGTGGTGTGTGAGGTCAACCCTATCAATGCACTGCAAGCATATCTTGATGGATATAGGGTTATGAGAATGGAGGATGCAGCAAAGGTTGGAGATATTTTTGTTACTGTGACTGGAGACATAAACGTGATACGGTATGAGCATATGCTGAAGATGAAAGATGGTGCAATCCTTGCAAACAGCGGGCATTTTGATGTTGAGATTGATGTAAAAACACTTAATGAAAAAGCAGTAAAGAAGGAAAGGGTAAGGCACATGCTTGACAGGTATTTACTTCCTAATGGCAGAAGAATATACTTATGTGCTGAGGGCCGGCTTGTTAACCTTGCAGCTGGAGAGGGGCATCCATCAGAAGTGATGGCAACAAGTTTTGCGGGACAGTGTCTGGCAGTAAAGTATTTGCTTGAGAACAAAGGAATGCTTGAGAACAGGGTTTATGAGCTTCCTATTGAGCTTGATATGAAGATTGCAGCTATGCAGCTGGATGCGTTTGGTGTTAAGATAGATAGGAAGACAAGAGAGCAGGAAGAGTATAAGCATAAGTGGAAGTAGAATTGCTTTTGCACAATTACGAAAAGAAGATATTAATGTAAAAACTCAAAATAATGACCTTCAACGGCAATTACCTTTTTTAGAATTTTATCTCATCATATCCTAGCGCGGTGGCCAAATCATTTCATGGATGATGTATCACATCTGATTGCACAGTTTCCTAATACATGGACTGTATGGCCGGTTGCAATATACCCAGGATATTTTGGCATCCACTTTTATATAATTATCAAACGTAATCTAATCTATGGATGGGGCGGAGCTTACAGGTTCAGTGGTTGAAAAGAGGATCGAGCACTGGAAATCCAAGCTTCTAGATATCTCATTAAAGAGCAGGCTCATAAATTTTAAGGAGGGCAGGTCTACCCTTCCAATCGATTTGGACGATTTCAATAAATTTTACCAGCAGTTAGTATACGATGGCAAAAAGTTTTTGTTTTCAAAAAAGGATTCTTCATCCCCCAATACCCTTAAATTGCCCATTGGTGATACTGAGGCGGGCAGGCGCCTGTACAAGATATATCTTTCAGCAAAGGAGAGCCTGACCGAGCAGGCCGTCAACACATTATACATTTCTTTTGGTCTTCTTGAGTACTCTGATAATGAGTCAGCTGGAACACTGCTGGCACCGCTTGTACTGGTTCCAGTACGCATAGAGAAAAGGAAAGAACCAAACAAGACAGTACATCCCTTCATACTGAGCTTCCTTGAAGATGACATACAGATAAACCCAGCATTGAGGCAAAGGCTTCTTGTGCATAGTAATATAGATATAGACTTTGAGTTTGAAGATATTGGTGAGTATTTTGCGCGCCTAGAGGAAAAAGTGAAGGAGTATGGCTGGAAAGTAGTACGCGAAAGGATATATCTGTCTATTTTTTCATTTCAGAAGCTATCTTTATACAAGGACCTTTGTGAAAACAAAGAGCTTGCAGTGAACCATCCACTTGTATGTGCGCTTGCTGGTGATAAAAGCATGCTTGACCAAATACAGGGTAAGAAAGATGATGAATTGGCGGGCGAGTTTGACCCATACAACACATTTTATGTGCTTGATGTGGATTCAAGCCAGCAGGAGGCAATAGCGGCGGCACGCAAGGGAATTAGCTTTGTGTTACAGGGGCCTCCCGGCACTGGTAAGAGCCAGACAATTGCAAACATAATCGCTCAGCTTCTTGCAGATGGTAAGAAAGTACTGTTCGTTAGCGAAAAATCTGCAGCACTTGAGGTTGTCAAGAAACGGTTGGATTCGGCAGGCCTTGGGCATTACATACTTGAGCTACACAATGCAGATACTGCTGGTAAGAGATGGGTGCTTGAACAGTTTGAGAAGTCTTTAGTGGAAAACAAACTGTACTCTGTGGATGAATCCCTTATCAATCAGCTTAAGGAATCATATGATGTTCTTACTACGTACTGTGATGAGCTTGTTTCTGGGCAGGATGAAAACATGCCAATGTATAAAGTTTTCGAAAGATTGGCTGCCCTTGATCATGTTAAGTTCTCTGACGCCACTATTAACATACCCATAGACTTTGCGGAATATAGGAAAAACTTTCTATTGCTTGAAGAGATTGACCAGTATGAAAAGCAGCTGCGCGAGTATAGGGTAAGTATATTTAGGCATATAAACAATAAAGGGATCGGCATTTTTACGGACACGATGCGCGAAAGCATAAACAAAGACCTTGAGACTGCACTTGAGGCAATAGAATATTTAAAGGATGAATCAGAACGCATATGGGATATCTCCTCACTATCTTTCAGGTGCGTGTCAAGTCTCAGGGCACTTGACCAGAGCATTGCACCTCTTATTAACATTCCCAGAACCTCAT
The DNA here is from genome assembly GCA_049970015.1 of Candidatus Micrarchaeia archaeon. Taxonomy (GTDB): domain Archaea; phylum Micrarchaeota; class Micrarchaeia; order CAILAH01; family CAILAH01; genus JBMFNT01. The sequence goes on along the minus strand of JBMFNT010000028.1, from coordinate 3,894 downwards.
ATAAGCTTTCCGATAAGTGGTTTGCATTGGATATTGGACGACTTAAATCCATAGTTTCGCTCTGCAAGGTCAAGGCGGATGAAAGAGATGCAATCATGAAGCACCTACTGCTCAAGTATAAGAATGATGTTCTCACGCTTGGTGATGTGGATGAGATGTACTCAATGCTTTCTGGGATATATTCGATTTTCCTTTTCAGATGGATTGACCCAAAATACAGGCAGTACATTAACAAAATGCGTAGCCTTCTGCTTGTTGATGATCATGAGCTGTCTTACGAAGAAGTTGTCCAGGACGTAGGACAGCTGAGCCTTTACAAAAGGATAGAGAAAGAGCAGGCCGAGCTTTGCAGGGAACTGGCCGCTGCCATTGGTGAGGAGCATGTATCTATACATGAGGTATCTTCTATATTGGAATGGGTGGAACAGGTTAGGTCAGTTAAGGAAATAGATTACAAGAAGCTTACCAGTGCGCTATTAGCTGGTGAAGATGTCTCAAAGGTTGCCGCAAGTTTTAGGAAGCATGTTGACATGTTTATGGATGCTTATTTGAGGATTGCTGATGTTTTTGATGCAAAAATGGGCGAGTTGCTAAAAAACATACCTTGGAAAGGCCTTTGTGAAAGGCTGGAGTATATGTACGATAATATGGATGAGATATCAAAATGGGTTGAGCTCAGGAACGCACTTGACAAATTACCTCCAGAACTCTACAAGATGTTTGAGAAGAGCATTAATGATGAGGACAGGAATTATAAGGTGAGCGAGTTATACGAAAAGCTTTTCCTGCAGGAATACCTGAGAAAAACAACACTGTTCTATGCAAAGAGAGGACGCGAATTCCTGGACATGACATACAATAAGTTTGTTGAAAGTGACAGGGAGCACAAGTATTTCTCGAGGAATAGGATAATCCAGATGATTGAATCAAAAAAGCCAAAGATTAGCCTAACTTCACAAAGTTCAGAGCTTGGGCTTCTGAAGAAAGAGATAGGGAAGAGTAGGAGGCACAAGCCACTGCGCAAACTGTTCTCAGAAATAAAGAACCTTGTTTTCGTACTCAAGCCTTGCTTTATGATGAGCCCACTCTCAGTTGCACGGTTCATAGACCCGGGCGACATATCGTTTGATGTTGTCATATTCGATGAGGCATCACAGATCATGGTGGAAGATGCAATAAGCGCGATCATGCGCAGTAAACAGGCGATAATAGTTGGCGACTCAAAACAGCTACCTCCCACAATGTTTTTCAAGGTCAATGAGGATTATGATATTGAGGAAGATAGCGAGGAGGCCCCAAGCATACTTGATGAGGCATCATCTATTCTTGGGACACACACACTAAAGTGGCATTACAGGAGCAGGGATGAATCCCTTATACATTTCTCAAACAAGTATTTTTATGATAATAACCTTGTTACATTCCCGAACAATAAAATAGATAGCTTTGCAGTACAGTTTGAGTATGTGAAGAACGGGGTATATGAGCGTGGCGGTACAAGGCAGAATAGGGTCGAGGCAAAAAGGGTGGTCGAGCTTATCAAAGAGCATTTTGACACAGCCCCTGAAAAGTCATTGGGAGTGATTGCATTTAGTATTGCGCAGCAGCAGGTTATACTTGAAGAGCTGGAAAAGTTTCTAACAAAGTATCCTTCATACAACAAATATATGAACGGTGATGGGCTGAGGCAGTTTTTTGTGAAGAATCTTGAGACTGTGCAGGGAGATGAGCGTGATGTAATTATACTGAGTGTAGGTTATGGTAGGGACAGTGATGGTAACTTTTCGATAAACTTTGGGCCCATAAACAAGGAAGGCGGAGCGCGTAGGCTTAACGTTGCAGTGTCACGTGCCATAGAGAAAGTAATAGTTGTGTCATCAATACTACCGAGCGATATAGATGAGTCGCGCACGATAAGTGAAGGTGTGCTTATGCTTAAGAGGTATCTTGAGTATGCGCTCTCAGGAAGTATGCAAAGGTTGCGTGAAGAAAGATACCTTCCATCACATGACCTGCAGAAAGCAGTGTATAAAAGGCTGAAAGAGATGGGTTTCGAGGTTTATGCAAACATAGGCAGTTCAAAATATAGTATTGATCTTGCAATACTATCTCCAGATAAAGAATCGTATGCGGTTGGCATAGAGATTGATTCGGCTGTTTATAGGCATGCAAAAAGTGTACGTGACAGTGACAGGATTCGCAGGGAGGTTCTCGAGTCGCTAGGGTGGCGCATACACAGGATATGGTCATACAGCTGGGTGATAAACCCTGAGAAAGAGGTTGAAAAGATACTTGAAATCCTAAACATGTCTGAGGCCAGGCGTGACGAAAATACAAAAAGTAATGTACATGCACGCATTGAAATGAGCTCTGAACTTTCATTTGCAATAAAAGAATATCCAGAAGTAAGTTATGGAGTGGTAGGGAGTGCAGATACATTTATGGGACAGGACTTTTTCAGGCATGTTAAGGAGGTTGTGAAGGTTGAATCACCAATAGAAATGGACCTTCTTATGGACAGGATTTTTGCAATGTTTGGAATAAAAAAGAATGAAAGGAACATACGCAGGTTTGAGGAAGTGCTGGCGCTTCATCTTCCTAATGATGAAATTTTTATTGATGGCACGGTTGTATGGTCAGACAAACCCAAGTATTTTTACACAGTGAGAACTGGTGGGGATAAGGCTAGAAAACCTGACTATATTACCCTTCCTGAACTGCGCCTTGCAATACTGATCGTAGTCAGCAATGCGATCAGCATTTCGAAAGAAGACATTCCTAGAGAAGTGCTGGCAATATTTGGGATGCCGAAAAGAGCACCAAAATTCAAGGGCCGCGTGAACCTTGCCGTAGAAGAACTCATAAGGAAAGGATACCTTGCAGAGGATGGTGACAAGATAATGGTTAGCAGGGAGTTTATGGAAAAGGCAGAGGGCAAAGGCCAATAAAGCCCCAGGGGAGATTTGAACTCCCGACTTCGTCCTCTTTAGAGTTTGCTTTCACCCAGAATATACATGTGCACCAAAAGAAAAGCTCTACCAAGGACGCACTCTACCAGTCTGAGTTACTGGGGCGCTTTGACTTTGTGGAGTGTGAGAATATCCACAATCTCGCGGTTTATCTCGTCAGGATAGCGTATACCGCTAACCCAGTACATCCTCTCTGCAAAGAATTTATCTGAATAAATCCTTTTGTAGTTTTCTCTCACTTTCTCCAGGAATTCTGCATTTTCAAATATCTCCTCTCCTTTTATGCGTTCCATACTCTCTTCAGGTGTTATATCAAGGATTATAACAATATCTGGCTTTACAAGCCCAAAGTGTTCAATAATCCTCTTTCCACGGTCGTAATCTACACCTTGTGCAGACTGGTATGCCAGGGTTGAGTGTGCATACCTATCAAGCAGTATTACACTCTTTTCATCTTTCTTATACTTTTGCAGGAGGTTTCTATCCTTAAGCATATCCATAAGAAACATGGTAAATAATGTCTCTCCATCAAAGACTTCCCCAGTACTACCTTTGAGAACCCTGTTAAACAGTTCTCCAAAAACACCTTTTCTATCAGGGTAATTCTTCCTTTCGTACTTCATTATCTTAGACAAAAGCTGAATCTGGGTTCCTTTTCCGCAGCCATCTATACCTTCAAACACTACTATCATACCAAAACCCTCAAGGATGGGCCCGCCAGGATTCGAACCTGGGGTCTTCTGCACGTCAAGCAGACGTCTTAACCCTTATCGAGCCTCTTGGGAGCACCTTTCTTTGGGATGCCTAAGAAAGCTGCACTAAAGAAGCAGCTAGGCACCTTTCTTTGGGATGCCTAAGAAAGCTGCACCAAAGAATTGGGATTCCTGAGCACCTTTCTTTGGGACATGCATTTTCGCACAGCGAA
>JBMFNT010000027.1:0-10237 GCA_049970015.1 Candidatus Micrarchaeia archaeon | reverse complement strand
GTTCCCATTCCACGATAAGGCCCTCTCTCCCTTAGTGATATGAGATTTGTATGGTGAAGCATTTGTGTATACCTGCTTGAAACTTTGTTGAGCATTTTGTTTGTTTTCTTAACTTCACCCAATATTTCAGGGGCATTTTTCTCAGAATACTCAATAAGCTTGTTTCCAATTTTTATATACATTTCATTTAGCAAATCTCTCTCTACTAGTATTGCCCTTAGTGTTGGCATCCCAGCAGTAGCAACCCCTATCTTCCTCATGAATTCCTCCTTTATCTTAACCAGGTCGTTTATTATACCCTTAAATAGCTCTTTCTTGCGGTTGTCTACTGCTTGCCTTATCTCAGCTTTGTCCAGGTTTCTTGCAGCCTGCTTGCTAATCTCATTTTCATATTTTAAGGCACCAGCATTTGCTATCGCCTTTGCAGTGGACTCAATAATACCATCAACCTGCTTCTTCATGTTGTCGCATTCTTGTCTCATTCTTCTTAATGTATCCTCGCTAAGCTGTATGTGAATCTCCGGCTTGCGTCTTGCGGCAGGCAACCGTGGCGTAGTTATATCCAGCAATCGTAACGGGTCATGGCCACTCGCATATAACCCAGCAATCAGAAACCCAATCAGTATAAAGAATACTATACATGTGTTTGTATATTCTTCATTCTTGTACACCTCTTTAACAGTCTTTTCTATTGCTGGCATTATTGAAATCAGGCTGCTCTTACATATCTTATCTGTACGGCTCTTTGAATTCTCGTTATATTCATCTCCTTCAAACTCAGCGTACACCTCAGCACAAGTACTATCCAGGTTTATGTTGTTAAGGTCTACCTCAACCGTACATCCCCCATCCCTCTCAGTTGTGCATGATGCTTCGTCAATACTAAACTTGATTGTTTTCCCTTCAAGTGGTGTAAGGTACAGGCTTGGGTTTGCAAAACTACCTTCTACCCCTGATATTTTCTCCTCTTTGCCTTCCGTTATCCATATGGACGCATTATACAAATAAGCAGTAATGTTATACTTATCCTGCCCAACATACTTTAAATTAAGGTTGAGTACAGTGTACGCCTTCTCCTTACCATATGGGGTTATAAGTCCAGGATGTACCATACCATATAGCATGAGGCATATGATTAATGTACGGATGGCCCTGTCCAGGCAGCTTCCCATATAGAATTAGTTATGTATTCTATATATATAATACTTTTCTTTCTAAATACACTAGCAAGGTGATGGTGAATGGAGCAGACATTTACTTTCAAAGAATTTTGGAATACATTACAAAATAAACCAAAAGGCATTGCATATACAGAGGGTGAGTTTAAGAGCCCGGAGTGCATAGATTTCAAGTATGTGCGCAGGGCGAGAAAGCTTGTTAGGGATTATAGAGATATACTGAACCAGAATATAACTGGTAAGAAATGGCAGCTTGTTGCGGAGCGTATGTACAGGGGCTCTGGCACATATGTTCTCGTTTACACGCTTGCAATAAAGGATGGGAGAAATATAGTTGATCAGATGAAGGTAGAATTCATTGCACCTCCACTTATACCAAAAACATACCTCTAATTTTCACAATTGTCGAATTCATTTTAGATTATTTTATAAGTTTTCTCTCTTTAGTGATTGTGAGGTGCATTTACAATGGATTTTGTATGGAAGGTAGGTGGTGAGGCAGGGTTTGGCGTAATGGGTTCAGGGGTGCTTTTTGCAAAGGTTTTTACAAGGAACGGATATTATGCATACATATATCCGGAATACCCATCACTTATTAAAGGTGGTCTAAATACCACACAGGTAAGGATAAGCGATAAAGAGATTGGTGCACCTGTTAGAAAGTGCCACCTTCTCGTTGCACTTAACAGGTTTGCGATTCAATCAGGCCTCTATGAACTTGATCCATCAGGAGGGGTAATCTACGATGGCAAAAATGTTAATTTGGATGGTATCTCCATACCATCTACACTGAACCTTTACGATGTACCTCTTCTTGACATTGCACGCAATGCTGGGGGAGATATGCTTATGCAAAACACTGTAGCTATGGGCGCATCGCTTGCGCTCATAGGAAATGATATAGAAAGGCTTGAGGATGTGATACGCCAGATATTTGGAAGAAAGGGTGAGGAAGTAGTGAACATAAACATAAAGTGCGCCCGTGGGGGTTATGATTATGTAAAATCGCATTACAATGTTGAGAACTTCCCAGTGAGAATTCCAAAGAAAGCATCCTCAAGAAAGCTGCTTGTTATGACAGGTAATGAAGCTATAAGTGCGGGCGCAATACAAGCAGGGATGAGATTTTTTGCAGCATATCCCATGACACCGGCATCATCCATCCTCCATTACATTGCCGAACACGAGTATGATTATAATATAATAGTAAAGCATGCAGAGGATGAGATTGCTGCAATGAATATGGTGATTGGGGCAGCATATGCAGGTGTGCGCGCGATGTGCTCAACCTCTGGTGGCGGGTTTGCACTCAAGGCAGAGGCATTGGGGCTGGCAGCACTTGCAGAAACCCCTGTAGTTGTAGTGCTTTCACAGAGGACTGGGCCGAGCACGGGTATGCCCACATGGACTGAACAGGCAGACCTGCGGTTTGCAATGCATGCATCACAAGGTGATTTCCTTAGGGTTATCCTTGCACCTGGCGATGTGGAAGAAGCATACATACTAACACAGAAAGCGTTTAATATTGCTGAAAAGTACCAGATCCCTGTAATAGTTCTTTCCGACAAGTTCCTATCAGAAAGTGCATCGAGCGTTCCTGCAGAAAAATTCATTGAAATACCCAAAGAACGTGGCAAGCTTATAAAAGAGAATATGGCTCCGTTGCCACCGCACAGTAGGTTTAAGAGGTATGAGTTTACTGAGGATGGCGTTTCACCAAGGCCAATACCCGGTGTTGTGGGTGGAGAGCATGTGGCAACATCTTATGAACATTGGGAGAATGGATTCAGCACAGAGCATTTTGAGACACGCAAGAAGATGGTTGACAAGAGGGCAAGGAAGGTTAGGTTTATGGACAATGATCTTATCCCCCCAACATTGCACGGCCCTGAAAACGCAGAGATTACTTTAGTATGCTGGGGATCTCACAAAACACCTGTGTTTGAGGCTGTTGATATCCTCAATTCAAAAGGAATACGGGCCAATGCATTGCATTTTTCCTGTGTCCATCCTCTTCACTCGCAAGGAATAAGCCTTCTTGAAAAGTATAAGGGCCAGCTTGTGATTGTTGAAAATAACAGTACGGCACAGTTTGGAGGGTACCTAAGAGAGAAAACAGGTATTTCTTTTGTTGGTTCAATATTGAGATATGATGCAAGACCTCTCTTCCCAGAAGATGTTGCAGAAGAAGCAGAGCGTATACTTACAGGCAAGGTTAAGGATGCAGTAGTGTATGAGCGTGCCCCGGTTGAGTACTATACAGCACGCATTGTTGGGGATAAGTAGGGGGTGGTTATGATGGCAAGCGTTATGGACTTTACACCTAAGGAACAGCCGCAGTGGTGTCCGGGATGCGGTAATTTTGGCATAATCATGGCATTGAGGGCTGCACTGTCAAAGATTGGTGCTGAAACCCACACAACTGTGGTTGTGTCAGGGATAGGGTGTTCGGGAAAAGATGCACATTATGTACGCACATATGGGTATGAGGGTCTCCATGGAAGAACACTTCCAGTTGCAACAGGTATTAAACTTGCAAACGCAAACCTTAAGGTAATTGCAATGGGTGGTGATGGAGATGGGTATGGGATAGGCCTTAACCATGTTATACATTCATGCAGAAGAAACATTGACATAACTTATATAGTGCACAATAATGCGATATATGGCCTTACAACAGGCCAGGTATCCCCCACGAGCATGAAGGGAATGAAAACAAAATCAACACCTCACGGTGTGCTTGAGGAGCCTATCCACCCGCTTGCGCTTGCAATTACCTCAGATGCAACATTTGTTGCACGTACATACTCTGGGAATATTCCCCACATGACACAAGTATTTGTAGAGGCTATTCAGCATAAGGGGTTTGCACTGGTTGATGTATTGCAGATATGTCCTTCTTGGAATAGGGTAAATACTGCAGAATGGTACAAGCCACGCATATATGACCTCAATGCTAAAGGGCACGATACAACGAATAAGATAATGGCATATGAGAAGGCGCTTGAGGATGTGAGCTCAAACTATGAACGCATACCTATCGGAATATTCTATAAGGTGATAAAGCCAACATATGAGGATGGACTTCCCCAAAGAAAAGAGAAGGAAATAGTCGACCAGGATATACATAATATTGATATGACCAGAACACTCTCAAAGTTTGAGTAATTTGGTTATATCCCTTATTTTGCTTGCATTATATCTTTTCCTTTTGGCAGCATAATATAATCCATCATTTAGGTTTCTTGGGATAATGTGAAAATGGACATGCCCCACAACCAATCTATTCTTCTTTAAGAAAGGCAGCCAGTTTTGTCGTACAGTTATGCCTTCAACACCCATTTTTTCAATGAGCCTCTTTTCCATTCTCTTAACCATTTTTATTGTTTCGCATAGCACTCTGTCATCCATTTCTATAATATTCTCATAGTGCTTTTTTGGGATTACAAGAAGGTGCCCTTCCACATATGGATTCTTGTCATGAATCACATACACATACCTGTTTTCTGCAACCACTGGCTGTTCTGGCCTGCAAAAAGGACATTTCATGATTACATACCTTTAATTAATCATTTAAGACTGAGTGATATTAACAGAAATGTATTTATATAAGTAATGAGTAAATTAATTATGCAAAAGCAATTACCAAATACTACTAATACAAATAGGAAGAATGAATTCCCAAAGCCCAAGGTAGAGTGTATAATGAGGGCGCAGAAAAAGGTTATATATCTAGATACCTGCTATCTTTTGGATATAGTAAAGTGCAGACGTTCACTTGTTGAAGATATCAAATACCTCTCAACAAAGGCAACAGTGATCATTATGAAATCTGTTCTTGACGAGCTTAAATCCAATCTAGCATCAAAGAGCGAGTTTAGGCAGGTTAAGGGGCGTGCGCTAGCTGAGCTTAACGAGCTGTTTTCCCTCCCATATGAGAATGAAAACATCCTGATAGAGGAGCACAAGTGCACTCAGAAAGAGATTCAAGGCTACTCGAATATATTGAAGTTGAATTCCAATGGTAATGCGCGTGTTGGTATAGGCGAGGCATCAATAATCTCTCATCTTAGTTCTGTTATTGATCTCTTTGACTCAGCAGTGATCCTTTCCAATGATTCAGACGTTTTGCATTTGGTAGAAGGCATTCGTAATGTTTCGGTCGCAACCAATTTCTAAACCACACATCTGGAAAACTTTATATACATTTTTCACAACAAGCAGATTATGGATGTTTATTCTTACCCAAAGCCTCTCAGAATACCTATAGGGAAAAGGATAGGCCATAAAAAGTATATGAGTGAAGACAGTGTTAGACGGCTTTTTGAAGGTAATGTTGTAGTGGAAGAAAAAATGGATGGCAAACAATCATTCATTGAGACCAGAGACTATGTGCTTTGGGTTGAGGACCTTAGGTTCAAACACTCACTTTTATACCATATACCTTGTAGGTATGCCCTTTTTGATGTTTATGAAAAGCGTACTGATAGGTTTTTAAGCCCAGAGTCTAAGCTTGGCCTGTGGCTCGATAAGATCCGCAAACATAAGATTGATATACCAGAAAATGTGCACATCTTTCCTGTCCCAGTAGTTAAAAAACTATACGGCCCAGATTTCGGTAAAGATATAGATGGGTGGGAAAGATCAATACCTTCCCTTATCACTACCTCATTTTATGCAGTAGGTAAAGATAACACTAATGCATTTATGGAGGGAATTGTAATAAAACAGGACAGATCACTCTACTCTTTTGAAGTTGAGCATGCCAAATTAGTACGTGAAGAATTTGTAGAAGGTATTACTAGGAACTATCTGGAAAAGCCATACGAGCTGAATAAGATAGATCTAAACGTTCCAGTGTTACTGAGCTATGAAACTTGGGAAAGAATATCCTTATACTAAAACATAATTTATTAAACATTTGATCTCCTATATACACAGTTCCAGTTTTGAAAGGAATGGAAGTGAATGTAATGGAGGAAGAAAGCGGTAGAGAGAGGAGACCACCTATTAGGTTCTCGCCCAAGCCAGTAAAGCTTGGAGATAGCGTTACCCTCAATGTTGAGGCTATAGGAGAAAAGGGGGATGGTGTTGCAAAAATCGAAGGATATGTTATATTCGTGAAAGGTGCAACACAATCTGATGTTGGCAAGCAGGTGAAGGCAAACATAACATTCATAGGAAGGAAGTTTGCAATTGCTGAGAAAACAGGATAATTTTTGCAATAAACCTAATTCAATTCATTTTCATTTTTTTACCCAAGTATACCTGTGATAAACGGTACAATAAACTCTTTTGACACGAAGAAAACGATTACTGATGAGAAAAGGAGCAATGGAAAGTACTTTATTCCCTCTATCCTCCTTCCAGTCCGTATTACACTAAGCGCAATAGATGCCGTTGCTGATGAGCCTATGAGCACAATCAACGAAATGATAGTTGTAGTTTCCCCGCTTATTGTTGGAAATCCTATGTCCATATATGCACTAACATAAGAGAGCTGGTGTGCAGAGGATATGTTTCCCATAAGCTCCATCACATTTATGCTTACTGCAAGCAGGAATGGCATTGTAATTATCATTCCAAACAGTAGGAAAGTTGTATACATGCTTGTTTGTGCCACAAGTGTATCATGCAATTCATATATCCTCTGTATATCGTTTGCACTCATTTCTAGCGCACGTATCAAGTTTCCACCTGACCTGAGCGAGCTTGTGAATACCATGAGCACCCTATTGAGCAGATCTGAACGGATACTTTTTTGGATCTCATATACAATTTCATCCATTGAATCAGTACTCATCGAGCGCGTGGTTATATACTGTAGTTCCTTTGATATGACACCAAACTCAGGGCGTGCAGCACTCCTCAGCGCCACAATGGGGGTAAGGCCAGAACCTATGTTTGCAGCTATCCCTCTCAATAGGTCAGGCAGTACTTTCTCAACCTCTCTTCTTCTGTTTTCTATCCTTATTTCAACCAGCAGGTATCTCGCCACGGCAACAGCTATTATGGAGAGCAAGCCAAGCAGTATAGCAATCGCTAGCCCGTATGTAACGTATGCTAAGACCGATATCACAAGTGCGGTTGAGAGCGTATACACAAATGTCCTTAATACCCATTCTTCCGGTTCCATCCTTATTCCAGCATACATAAGCTTTTCAGATATATTCAGCACCATATGTAACACAACCATTACAAGAGAGGTCTTTTCACTCTAATGTACTCAACTATTGCTACTTGGGCAGCAATGTAAACAAATGTCATCATAATCATTATCTGCTCGAGCGTGAGTGCAACGCGACCAATGTGCACCGTACCGCCACGTGATACAAACACTGAAATTGTTGTAAGCAGAAGTATTGTCAGGGATGGAAGAACTACAGCAACCATAAGGTACAACAGTATGTAGAAATTAAGCTTTTGGGAATATTCACGTATCCGGTTATTTTGGTATGCACGTATGCCTTTTAGCAATTCATCAAGTGCTGTCTTCAGGCTTGCACCGGTATGTGTTACGGTTGCAAGCTGCCACAGCACCCGTCGCATAAACTCAGACTTGTTTCTTTGTGCCACCTCTATAAGTGCATATTCAAGGCTGTTTCCACTTATCGTTTTTTCAATAACCTTCCTGAACTCCTCTGATACTTTACCATATTTCCCAGAGGAAACCTTCCTTATTGCTTCAGTTAATGATATACCTGCCGCTACTTGCATAATCATATCATTAAGTGCATAAGTTAGCTGTGAGTCAATCTCTTCAGCATTCTTCTTTAGAAGTATAGATGGGTAGACGAAAAACACACCTAAGAACATCCCAAACACAATAATTCCGCTTGCCACTCCAGGAAGTATGGAATCAGCTATATTCTTTTCAAATGAGAAAGCTAGCAAAAATATCATGGCTCCAAACAGTACCCCCCAAAGCAGCGAGTTGATCGTAGCAGCAATCATATACCTACCAGCATCTATATCAGCATCCAACAGGTCAAGGTCCCTGTTAAGGGATGGTAAACTATCCTTGAGCATCTCCGATAATGTTGGCAGCATGTTTGCAATCTCAATGGCCGCCTCTTTGACTATGAACAAAGGCATTCTCAGGTTCATCCCAGCACCACTATAATATATTTTCTGGCTTTAGACCCTTTTCAGCAGCATTTATTACAGTATCAGGGTTCTTGTAAAATACAGCCATTATACTACCTATCTTATCAACAGAGCGTACATTATTCTTTTTCATCCACTCAAGCACCTTTGACTTGTTCTCTATATCCTCAATTATCTCATCTATGCTCATGCCAGCGTGTAGGCTTAGCTCCCCAAACACACGTGTGCTTTCCCCTATCTTCTCAAACTCGTCAGTCCTTGCCCTCCACCTGTACACTCGGTTAAGTGTTATCTCACCACCAACACCTAGGTTAACTTCATCAATCTCATACACTCTCCGTTTTCCTGTCCTCCTATCCCTATACATAACAACTATGAGATGGAGCGACTCAAGCTCAGTGTTAGGTATCTCAAACGGTGGGTTGGTAAGCCTTCTCATAACCTGCTCCCCGGTATCTGCATGTATGGTTGAATAAACTGCATGGCCCGTATGCATGGCCTCAAACAGCACCTCAGCCTCTTCCCTCCTTCTAACTTCCCCAACAATCACCCGGTCAGGTCTCATCCTAAGTGAGGCTACCATAAGACTGAGCATGTCCACCCCACCTTTCCCCTCAGCGCTCGGTGCACGTGTTATGAGCGGAACCCAGTTGCACTTCAGGTACTGTGGCAGGTTAATTTCTCTGGTATCTTCAATTGTTATAATCCTGTTTGAAGGAGGTATGAGTGCGCACAGGGTGTTGAGCGTACTTGTTTTACCACTAGCAGTACCGCCAACCACAAGCATGTTCATTTCATATTGTATTGCCTGCCAAAGGAATGCAGCCATATCTGTTGATAGCGTGTTAAGATTGCCACTTATAAAGTCTACGATTGTCCACGGTTCGCGCATAAACCTTCGTATCGTAATAGTGTCCCCATATGCAGATATTGGAAATAGGCTTGCATTAACCCTATTTCCATTTGGCAGGTGTGCATCCATTATAGGGTTCATAACATTGATCTCCTTCCCAGATTTTCTCCCGATCTGGGTTGCAATGTTGTATATTTCATCCTCACTCTTGAACACTATGTTGGTTTTGAGCCAGCCATACTTCTTGTGGTAGACCACTATGGGCTCATATGATCCGTTGACAACCACTTCCTCAAGCGCATCATCATGCATCAACAGCTCTATCCTGCCAAGGCCATAGACATTGTGCAGTAGAATTCCCGCAATAATACGTGTTCCTTCCTCAGACAACCCAGGAAAAGATTCCTCACTTATCCTCATGCATGTATTATAAAACCTGTCCTCCAACAACATTGCCTTCCTCTGGTCTATTATCTCACTAGGCTCAAGCACAACACGCCTCGCAACTACCTCTTGTAAGTATTCCAGAAACTCAAGCGTGTATGGGCCTAGGCTTACACTCCTCAACTCATACACGGGCCTGGGGTCCTCTTTTATATCGAGTATTCTTACATATCCAGGCACATTGTGGAGCTCGATATCATACTTGTCAATAACTCTACCTTCAAACCTAGGTATTGGTGTTTCTTTTACAGTTTTTCTTAACTCAACGCTTGCTTTACCTATCCCCTTCTTCACATCTACAATTCCTGCATTCTCAAGCAGCTCGCATATCTTGAGAAGAAGGCCGGGCTTTATTTTTGTTTTTGAAGAAAGTGTTTCTATGTCAAGCTCTTTTTTATCTTCCAGTAATTTGCAAATTGCATCAATATTAGTTGTTATGCTTATTTCCATAAACCTAATTATGCAATAAACTTTTTATTCTATCTCATGCCTATTATCATGCGCTGATGATGAGTTTAGCTTACCTGACCGTAAGGTATGAGGAAGTGACTTGACCCTGAAAGCCAACCAGAAAGCCAACCAGAGGGGGAAGTGTCCCCCGCACCTTTCTTTGGGATGCCTAAGAAAGCTGCACCAAAGAAGTTTGGGATTCCTG
>JBMFNT010000026.1:6148-10719 GCA_049970015.1 Candidatus Micrarchaeia archaeon | reverse complement strand
GGTTCTCATAGAACATGGAGCAGATGTGAACGCAAAGGATAATGATGGCAGGACACCCGCCCATTATGCCGCATGGAATGGCCATCTCGAGCCTCTCAAGGTTCTCATAGAGAATGGAGCAGATGTGAACGCAAAGGATAATTATGGCAAGACACCTGCCCATTATGCCGCAGCGAAGGGTCATCTTGAACCTCTCAAGGTTCTCATAGAACATGGAGCAGATGTGAACGCAAAGGATAAATATGGCAGGACACCCGCCCATTATGCCGCAACGAATGGCCATCCCGAATCTCTCAAGGTTCTCATAGAGAATGGAGCAGATGTGAACGGAAAGGATAATGACGGTATGACACCCGCCCATTATGCCGCATGGAATGGCCATCTTGAACCTCTCAAGGTTCTCATAGAACATGGAGCAGATGTGAACGCAAAGGATAATGAGTATGGCAGGACACCCGCCCATTATGCCGCAGAGAAGGGCCATCTCGAGCCTCTCAAGGTTCTCATAGAACATGGAGCAGATGTGAACACAAAGGGTAATGATGGCAGGACACCGTTTGATCTTGCAAAAACCGATGAAATCAAACAGATATTAAGAGAAGCAATGGGAAAAAAGAAAGAAAGTAAAATCGGACAGATATTGAAAAGGATGTTTGGAAGAGGCGATGAAAAAACAAAGTAAAATGTAATGATATTAATATGAGATCAAGTGCTGCGTTGTATAACTCAACGACGTGGCTGCCCTTACTCTGATACACTGGTTCTGCATGGCTGCCGCAGCCTACCTCAGCCGCAGCAGATTGTAGAAATGCGCCTTCAGACCGATCTCCGCCTTGATGTTGCCCATGCCTCTTGAGAACACGTATTTGCCGAAATACCCCTTGAAGCAGGCGATGTCCGTCTCAGCCTGCCATCTCTGGCCGTAGTTCCTCCTCTTAGCCCAACCATCATAATCCCATTTCTCATACTTCCTGGCTTCCTTGTACCGTTCCCTTTTGCGGGGGTCCTCCTCAGAGAGGGCAGACCGTGTATTTGCCCGCAGCTTGATGGCTGGCCTGATGCCAAGCTCATGCAGCAGCTCGAAGTTATCATGGCTGTCCCCTGCTCCGTCTATGGCCAGCTTTCCAAGGTTTCTGTTTCTGGCAGCCCTCCGGACCATCGGTTTTATCCTGCTCTGCTCGCTGACGTTCTCCGTGGTAGCCTGGAAATCCAGCAGTTCTCCTGTTTTGACGTCGAACATGAAGCACACCCTGATAAATTCCTTCCTTTTGCCCCTGTGCTTGTAGCGCATCCATTCTCCATGGTTGAAAACCTTAAGCCCTGTGCCGTCAAAGGCGGCATAGATTGGCTCTTCGCCGCCTGCCTTTTTCCTCGTGCTATAATATCTCCTGCCTATTGCTCTCAGGCGCCTGCAGATGGTGGTGGAGTCGGAAATAGCCTCCATGCCAAAGTGATGCAGGAGGCGGCGTTCAAACCCCTCAATCATGGTAAAGGGGCATTTAAAGACGCATTTCCAGAACAGCAGGCATTCTATCAGCTGGTCAGGATATTGGAACCTCGCACCCTCCTTGCTATCATTCATCTTCTTCAGTTCGTCGTTCCACTCCTGGGCTTTGCCGACGGAGATTAGCATCTCTCTTCGTTATACCCACTGCTGATCATATGTCCTCCAGTCGCGTTTCTTCTCCTTCTTCGGCCTGCCTCGGCCCTTCTTTTTTCTGTGCATGGAATCAATTGCTGGTTGGTTAGGCCGGCAGTGCTAATTCAGCAGCAAGAAGTATATGCTTTACGACGATAAGCTGGGGCTAGTTGTGCAACACAGTAGATATAAGTAAAAAGAAATTATTGCGCTTAGCCGGTTAGACATAAATTTATAGATATTTATATCTACACAAGCACATGGCTGTGGGACAGAATTAAGAATTTATGCCAAACATTAGTAATTGTTCTTTTCCATTTCCATGAGCCTCTTAAAATTAATTTTGTCCCACACTGGTACTTTGGATTTTAGAAAGCTATATAAATACTGCCATCCAAATATAATCTATTGTACGATGGAGTATTCTAATTCTCGTTTTGAATTGGGATACACAAGTTGTAGATTAAAAGGTGAACTTGAATGAATAAGTTTAGCGAGCTAGAGCTCAGTCAAGGTGTTAAAGAAGCACTTGATGACTTGGGTTATATTGAAATGACTGAAGTGCAGTCACGGGCAATACCACTGATCATGAGTGGTAGGAATGCAGTTGTAAAAAGCTATACTGGAAGCGGTAAGACAGCAGCGTTTGCAGTTCCACTTATTGAAAAGCTACTGCAGCATGAGATAAAGAAAGTTCTTGTTCTTGGCCCAACACGTGAGCTAGTTGTTCAGGTGAAAGAAGAAATGCGAAACATAGGGAAGAATACTAAGCTGCGCATATTGGCGGTTTATGGTGGGCATGGGATAGAAGGTGAGATTGATGCACTCCAGAGAGGTGTGGATGTATTATGTGCAACACCAGGTAGATTACTTGACCACATTGACAGGAAAACAGTACGCCCGGAAGAATTTGATGTGGTAGTGTTAGATGAGGCTGACAGGATGCTAGATATGGGGTTTGTAGATGATATAAAGAATGTGCTGGATAAGGTAATGCCTAACAATGTACATCTGTTTTCAGCGACACTTGATGGCAAAGTTGCAGATATGGTCAGACAGTATATTCCTTCATATGAAAAAATCTTTATTGAAGATGAAATAATAGGAAAAAACATAATAGAGAAGCACGTACTTGTGAGCCGTGAGCAAAAGTTTAGGGAGCTGGTCAACTACATCCGCGAGGCCAGAAACGAGCGCGTTCTCATATTTGTTTCGACAAAAAAGTATGCGGATGTGCTTGCAGAGCGGCTTGTAAAGAGGAGGTTCAGGGCGGCATGTATACATGGGGATCTTTCGCAGACTAAACGTGAGCATGCACTCAACGCATTTAAGCAAGGTAAGATAAACATACTCATCGCAACCGATGTTGCGGCAAGAGGGCTTCAGATAGATGATGTTGAATATGTTATAAATTATGACAAGGCGAATGATGCAGACACGCATAAGCACAGGATAGGCCGGACTGGAAGAATGGGGAGCAAAGGATATGCTATAACATTCGTTGAATCCGGAAATGGAAAACATATTCGTTCTCCAAGAGAGATGCATTCAATACAATATCATCTTGAGAGGGGGTATTAGGATGGATTGGAGTAAGATAAGAACGATAGCATTTGTAGGGGTGTCTGCTAATAGAGAACGGGATAGCTATAAAGTGATGAGGTATTTTTTTGAGAAAGGGTTTGAGGTTATTCCAATAAACCCAAATTATGATTCCATAGATGAAATAAAATGCTATCCTTCATTGAGTGCTTTGCCTGAGGACATCGCATGTAAGATAGATATGGTTGATGTATTCAGGAAAAGCGAGTTTGTTACACCTATAGCAAAAGAGGCAATTGAGGTCAAGAAAAAGTATAACAACTTGAAGATATTCTGGATGCAGGTTGGTGTTTCAAATGATGATGCAGCCCGCCTGCTTCAAGATGCTGGTATTGAAGTATACCAGAATGTATGTGCCATGGTCACACACAAATTAGATTTGCACTAACCAAGACACCATAACTTGTCTCCAATGTAGTGGATATTTTTAGCCATTTTGCCAGTACTTGCATTTTTAATTCCCTCTGAACTAAGCAATGCCTCACCAAGCGCAATTATCTTATCATGCGATATTTCTTTTATTCCGATTATGTCACCTGTATTTATACCATCATCAATTCTTACAATGCCCGGCCGCATCACATCTGCACCATTACTTACAAACTTTACAGCACCCATATCAACATAAACCGACTTTAAGCTCAATTTCTCTTCATATATTCTCTTGAGTGTAGGGACCCATCTTCCGCTATACATGAAAAATGCATACGTTCCATTTACTCGCATAACCTCAGTGCCATCTATGTTTACAATCTCAACAATATCCCTTTTAGATATATCAAGCCCTGCTCTAATAAGCTCCTTAACTTCGCTATTGCTTAATCTTCTCATTATAACTCACCTTATAAACCCAATAAAGAATGCCTAAAGTAAAAAGTGTTATTGCAAAAATTAATATGATCATGATATCATCCATATATTTTACCCAGGACATAAAGCCAAGCGCATGCCCGACAAACAATCCCACAAGAACTATTCTTGATAGGGCCCGTCTACCCATTCTTTCTAAGAGCTCTGCAAGAGAGATCCATCCAATCGTCCACATAAAAACCCCTACAGCTATTAAGTAAGGCACTCCAAGAAACAGTTTAGTGATGGGGTTAGATTCAATTTCAGGATTTAAATATGCAAACTCAACCGTAGCTATTGTATCAGGTATCCCTGATATTCCAAACAGGACTAGTAATAGAAGCGACTCTTTGAATACTGTATATCTACTTCTGATGGCAATAATTACGGCAAGGATGATGCCTAACAAGCATAATATTTGAATCTCAATATTTGACATTCAATCACCTTACTTTGGGAAACTAAATAAAAGTTATTTATC
>JBMFNT010000026.1:0-6048 GCA_049970015.1 Candidatus Micrarchaeia archaeon | reverse complement strand
CAATTAATCATATGCATGGGTTAAGCACAGTACAAAATGACATAGTTGAGAGTAATGATGAAGTTATACTCGTAATTCAATATTTGACATTCAATTACCTTACTTTGGGAAACTAAATAAAAGTTATTTATCCAATTAATCATATGCATGGGCTAAGCACAGTACAAAATGACATAGTTGAGAGTAATGATGAAGTTATACTCGTAATTGCAGGGCCTGGCTCTGGTAAGACAAGAGTACTTGCACACAAAGTTGCTGCTGTGCTGCGTAATGGCGAACCTTCTGAATCCATCCTTCTTCTAACATTCACAAACAAGGCAGCAAAAAATATGATAGAAAGGGTACAAAAGATATCCAAGACAGATTGCAGTAATATCATAGGTGGCACATTCCATCATGTTGCAAACTTATTCATAAGACAGAATGCGCATCTAATTGGTTACAAAACAAACTATTCTATCATAGATGAAACAGATTGTGTATCATTGATAAGAAAGGTGCTCATGGAGAATTTTTCTGATGATGAACGAAAGAATCTTCCAAGCCCGCAGAAGCTAAGGGATATATTCTCGTACTGCAGGAATTCACTTAGCAGTTTTTCAGATTATCTTGAAGCTAACATGAAAGGGTATCGTAAAGAATTATTGCTCATAAACAGGGCATTTGCTGAGTATGATAAGAGAAAGAAAGAGGGTATGATGATGGATTTTGATGATCTTCTTATTAATTTTAACAGGCTTCTTGATGATAGTGGTTCTGGTGAGAGGATAATCTCTATGTTTAAGTATATATTTATAGACGAATTTCAGGATACTAATCGTCTGCAATTTGAAATCGTAAGAAAATTGCACAGGAAAGGTAATCACCTTTTCGTTGTTGGAGATGATTGCCAGAGTATATACTCTTTTAGAGCGGCAGAAGTTATGAACATGCTAAATTTTAAGAATGCTTTTCCCAACACGAGAGTATTCTACCTTAATGAGAACTACAGAAGTTCAAAGAGTATTGTATCACTCATAAATGGCATAATACAAAATAATAAGTATAGGTTTGAGAAAAAACTGCTGCCAGCAGAGAATAGTTTGGATGGAATAACACCGAAAGTAGTGATATGCAACAGTGCTAATGAAGAGGCTAGAGTTGTAGCAAAACATGTGAAAGATCTATTAAATGCAGGCACTCCTGCAGAAGAAATTGCCGTGCTATACAGATCTAATTTTCAGTCAGCACATTTAGAAGCTGAACTGGCTAAACATGGCATTAAGTACATAAAGCTTGGTGGATTGAGGTTCTTTGAACAGTCTCATATAAAAGACGTTATTGCATTTTTAAAGCTGTTAGATGGGATGATCGATGAGCTTGCCTGGGAAAGAGTTTTGAGAATGCTTGATGGAGTTGGTGAAAGAAAAGCCCACCAGATATTTATAGCATTGAAAAATTCAGCTAAACCTATACAATGCCTTAGAGAGTTGCATGATAAAAAAATAGAACCGCTTTCAAATGTTTTGATGCATACAGAATCCAAGGATAAACTTGAGGATAAAGTAAGGGTATTTCTTGATGAGTTTTATCATGATTATATTAAATATGAATATGATGATTTTAAGGAAAGGCTTAGCGACATTGATCAGCTAATATCTATACTATCTGGTTATGATACATTGACTAGTTTTTTAGAAGATGTAATGCTAGATACCAACCTTACTGATCTTAAAGACCTTCATGGGAAAATTATAATATCCACAATCCACCAGGCAAAAGGCCTTGAGTGGGATAATGTATTTGTAATAGGCGTTTGTAATGGTTGGTTTCCCTCACGCCATTCAATGGAAAATGAGCATAAGCTTGAGGAAGAACGCAGGCTATTCTATGTAGCGTGCAGCCGTGCGCGCAATCGCCTCACTATATTTGTACCACTCAGTGGCAATGTTGTGTGGGGCGGTACTTGTGACCTTGAAATTTCTCAGTTCATAAGTGAGCTGCCAAACGATCTGTATGATATCAGCTATGCAAAAGAGAACAGTAAGAGAATAGGTGCAAATTTCTGGGGCAGCACTGTGCCAGATAATGATTTTGTTAGTGCAGACCAATTACTGTAGTTTCCTGTTTTACAATTAAGCTTAAATACCATGATTTATGGAATAGTTTTTTCCATAAAAAAACATCAAAAGTTCCAAGTATAATTCATTGGTGATATAATGCAAAGAAGCATTACGGAAATGAAAACAGAACATTGGGCTCTAGGAGAAAAAACAGCACATGTTGCGAGAGTTGAGTCCGCAATGCTGTTAGGCGCACGAAAATACTTTGAGAAGGAAGGATATTATGAGATATGTGTACCACATATCACACGCGCCACGGGTGCATGCGAGAACGTAGATACATTGTTTGAGGTTGACTATTTTGGACAAAGAGGGTATCTTAGCCAAACAGGACAGCTTTATCTTGAATCTTTAATTCCAAAGCTTGGTAAGTTATACACAATAGGGCCCAGTTTCAGAGCAGAACCCGACATTGATGGTAGACATCTGACTGAGTTTACACTTGTTGAGATTGAGCTTGAGATTGATTTTGATAACCTACTAAGGGAGATTGAGAATGTGGTTAGCAGCATGTTTGAGAGTGCGCTTGAGCATGCTAGTGAAAGCATAGATGCGCTTGGTGGAGATATTCAGACTGTAGAGCGATCAATAAATAATTTTCAGAGGATCTCATATGATGATGCAGTTCAGTTATTGGAGAAACCATTCGGCGTGAAGTGGGGTGATGACCTTAAATCAGTACATGAACAGTATATTGTAAAACAGCATGATAACCTCCCAACATTCATAACCCATTTCCCTAAAGCGATAAAGTTCTTCAATATGAAGGAAAATGAAAAAAGACCGGAGCTGGTCAATAGTGCAGACCTCATAGTACCGCTTGGTGGAGAATGTGTTGGTGCGGCTGAGAGGGAATATACATATGAGAATGTATATAGGCGGTTGATGGAATCACCAATGCTCGCACGCCTTGAAAGCAAAGGTGGTAGTATAAATGATTTTGATTGGTATCTCAACCACTTGAAAAAACATGGAAATGTACCACATGGAGGTTGTGGAATTGGAATGAGCAGAGTTATGCAGTTTGTAATAGGCTCAAATGATATAAGAGAGAGCACAACATTCCCAATGAATAGAATAACCCTGATATAATCTATTTTTTTACTTTTTTGATTCATGTGAGATTGCTTTAAATAATTTATAGAGTATTGTAAGTGGTCGTATGCTATCTGCTAGCAAAATAGAACAAATAAAGCAGATTTTATCACAAAGGCCTCATTCAGTTGCAGAAATTGCCAACTCTCTTGGTGTGTCCTGGAAGACAGCAGATAAGTATTTGGATGAGTTGTGCAAGACGGATGGTGCAATCTCAACACATGTGTTCAAGAATGGATTACGTGGTGGGCTGAAGATTGCATTTCTAAATGCAAGTGCTAAGGATAGTGGTAAGCTAATGAAATTTCTGCGCAGGAGAATTATGAATGCACGTGAGAAAACCGATTTTTCACCGTTTGAGATCTATCAGTATGTTGATGAGAAGATGAAAAAGGCATTCTGGGAGGCCGAGGAGACTGCGTTCTTAGAGCATGGGAGTGAAGATATAAACAATCTACTCTTAATAACTAGGGAGAGATACTTGTCATTTTCAGGAGATTTCTCATGGATACAGCATAGACAGGGCGGAAAGCACGTGCTGAAAACAATACAGATGCTTGCTGAAAAAGGTATAAGGATACAAATGCTTGGGAGGATAGATATGAAATCTATTAAAGGCGTGGAACAGCTTTTTAGTATAAATGAAAGATTGGGGATGGACGCAATAGATATTAGACATATTGAACAACCATTACGTGGTGCGATTGTAGATGATCAGCAAGTACGGCTTGTAGAAGCGCTCAAATCGCTTGAAAAGACTATTTATTATGAGATACGCGATCCTGTTTGGATAAAATTCGTGAAAGACATTTTTTTTGAATTTTATGCAGTATCAGTGCCAGCTATGAAGCGGGCCGAAGAGCTAAGAAAGCTTTTTTGACATTACTCATGGTTGCTATAGATATTTAGCAAATCTGTTATTTTCATCAACAAGAACAATCTTTGGTCTTATATATTCATCAGCCAGCTCAAAACCCATAATAGTAATTTTCTCTCCTCTCTTTATTACGTGGGCTGCAGGCCCGTTCATTGCAATAATTCCAGAACCCCTCTCTCCTTCTATTACATATGTTTCAAGGCGCATGCCAGTAGTAATGCTTGCCACCAGAACCTTTTCACCTGGTAGTAAGCCAGCCTTCTCAATAAGCTCACTATCTATACTAATGCTCCCAATGTACTCAGGGTTGGCCTCAGTCACTGTTGCATTATGTATTTTAGACCTTAAAAGAAGGCGCATGCCAATCAAAAGATGATAATATTGTAAATTTATAAGCTTTACATCTCTTAACATATATGGTTTTAGGTAGGGGAGTATAGGATGACGGCTTAGCCGTTATTGATAGCAGGCTACCATAAAAAGCAGTTGTATAGGGGGATTGTGATACACTGCTTTGCTTGCTATGCTTTGCAGGCAATGCCCATGTATGGTAGGTTCTCCTTACGCATGGGAGTACATTGCTTGTATCCTGGACCCTATTACCTAAAACCCAAAATCTAGTTTTGCTTAAAAATTAATGCCATCTAATACAGCATATGGTCTGTGGACTAGAAGTTACAACAGAGGAATATGTTGCGCATTTTGATGCGGATGCATGCACGGGGTACCCGAAAGTATTACATTATAAAAATGAAGAATACCTGCTCATTGCAAAAGAATTTAAGTATACTACGAAAGGAAGCAATGTTGAGAGGCATTTTTTGCGGGTTGAGATATGGGATTCTGCACAGGAAAAGATACAAATGATGATTCTCCTGATTAAATCTGATGGGTGCAGATTTCACTCTCCAGCCAATCCTAATTTTGACATTTCAGAGGAGGTGTTTAATACAGAATTGGGCCTATTTCTTATGGACAAGTTTATAGAAACTATCAGCAAGTTTGGTTATTCTTTTTTAGTTGAGGAGATATTTCCTGATGAGCTAGGTTATAACAGAGATACAAGAACATATGATGTTGATATGTATAACAAGCTGAAGAAATTCTATGAAAAATTTGGTTTCCAGGTATACTTTGATGCTAATTCTGGCAAGGGATATATGGTACTGAAAAACGAGCCATTGAGTGAAAAGGAGACTTCTTGCTATGCAAGAATTGTTTCTGGGTTAGTTGCGGTTTGATTTTTATTATTTTATGCAGAACTTTTTTACATGTACTGGAAAGATAAACTTAAGCAAAAAGTTATGGAGAACATTGAATATGCCACCTCGCTTTACCCTGATTTCAAGGGAACAACGGATGAAGAAATGTTTAATCAGTTTTCATTGGCTTGCATGCAGGCAGTGAACTATTTTGATTCATTAGCGGTTCTGGTATTGGAAGAGAAAAAGCATAAAGAACCATTAAGTTATTTAGAGGTTATTGATGAGTTATACAAGATGAAGATTTTGCCAAAAACAGCAGTTCCAAAACTAAAGCGCCTTTTCCACTTAAGAAATCTTTACGCGCATAAAAGATATATGGTAAATGATAAGGATCTTGAAGAAATGTTCAACCTACTTAAGATTGTTGAAAATGCGGTAAACAAAATGTAATATTTGCCTATACCAATATTTTTTTAGAAATTCTAAAATATTCTTTATAATGTAACTAAACCTAAAGCACCAAGACTGAGATTAGAAATACTAAAACTGTAAATCATTTTCTAATTTCCACTTTTTCAGTAAACAATTTTCTTACTCAAAACCTTCTTTGTATTTGTTGGTTTACTTATATAATATTTATTGGCTTTTTCTGATAGCACAACCGGGCTTAGTTTAGAAAGAGGCCTAAAAAGAACAAAATCTGCCCGCAATTAGCCTAAATGTTTACTTATATAGTGATTGTACGGAAATATGCTACGGAAGTGTTTAC
>JBMFNT010000025.1:0-10751 GCA_049970015.1 Candidatus Micrarchaeia archaeon | reverse complement strand
ATGGATTATCACCAGGAATATCAGAGTTAAGTATGTTCTGTACCTCTCGCTTTACTTTAATCTTTTCAAAGTATATGTCTTGGAGTTTAAGCACCTGTTCATCCATATAATATGTTTTATTATATTCACTAATCAACTCTGAATAAACTAAAACAACAGTTTCTGCAAGCAGCATCACCAACAGAAATGAGAGAATACCCCTCAGAAAACCACCATATCTTTTTAAATTCTTATTATTTAAAAGTTATCAGCGGGGTAGGGCAGCCTGGAGTGCCCGCCGGGCTCATAAAACTTTTCTGAAACCTGTAAAAAGTTTAAGTCACCCGGAGGTCGGTGGTTCAAAGCAGGGACCCAGCGGTCCCCGCACCCCTTGCAACTAAAGCTTGCAACTAATAGGTGCATGTGAAAATCCACTCCCCGCTATCTTTTTTTGTGGTTGTATGAGTACAAAAACAAAAAATATACTCGGTATAGACCTTGCAGGTAGCAACAGGAGAGATACTGGTGTAAGCACATTGTGTGGTAAAAAGTTTGTGTATATCGGGAAGGTCAAAACAGATGATGAAATCATGAACATCATTAAGAAATTCAGGCCTGTGCTTGTGGCAGTAGACGCACCTCTGACCCTACCAAAAGGAAGAAAGGATATAGATGACAAAAATGGAGTGCATTTCAGGGAATGCGACTTGGAGCTGCGCAGGCTTGGGATACGGTTTTTTCCCATAACAATTGGGCCCATGAGAATGCTTGTAAAAAGAGGGATAAGGTTAAAGAAAATCATTGAAAAGCTGGGAATAAGAGTTGTTGAAGTATTTCCAGGAGCGAGCTATGATATTTTTGGAATAGATAGAAAAAATAGAGAGAAAATAGTGCTGAGGTTTAGGAAAATGAGGTATGTTTTTGATAAACGCAAATACACACAGGATGAGCTGGACGGGATGTGCTGTGCAATCACTGGGCAGATGGTTTTAAGCAAGAAAGCGAAAGCACTAAAAGGTATAGATGGAACAATATTTATACCATTAGGAAATCACAACACGTGAATGTAATGGGGCATAGCCATTAACCATTTTATTACTTAGTGCCTTATTTTATTTTGTGATATCTGGAAGTAAAGTGTTGCTGAGGATGCCTGAAAAGGAAGATTTGGAGTTTGTTTACGACCTGGCAAACGCAGAGGAGAATAGGCAGTTTGTTGGTATCTACAGACCAATGTTTAAGAAGGAGGAGGAAGATTGGATTACAAGCACTATGCAGAAAGCTGCAAACGGCACGGATTATGTGTTCATCATAATTGATAAAAAAACCAAAAGACCGATTGGAAACTGCGGCATACACGGTATAGATCCAATCTCGCGGTATGGAAGAATAGGTATACACCCCAAACTACAGAATAAAGGGTACGGAACAGATGCAATAAAAGCGATACTAAAGTTTGGGTTTGAGTCACTAAACCTCCATATCATCTACATAAGCGCCATTGAGAACAATAAAAGGGCGATACATTTGTACAAAGAAAAACTGAAGTTTAGGTATGAAGCTACTTTGCGAGATAGGCATTATAAGAATGGTAGATATTTAGGGGAAATTGTGTTCTCAATGACAAAAGATGAATGGGAGAAATTATACAAACAAGGGAGAATACATGGAACTAAAAGAGCTTGAAGAAAAGATACGTACTTGCAAGGAATGTCCGCTTTATAAGGAAAGAACAAATGCAGTGCCTGGAGAGGGGAGTCCAAATGCCAAAGTAATGTTTATAGGCGAGGCGCCTGGGGAAAATGAGGATTTACAGGGTAGGCCTTTTGTTGGAAGGGCTGGCATGCTCCTTAATGAGATGCTGGAAAAAGTAGGCATAAAACGAAATGAGGTCTATATAACAAATGTCGTAAAGTGTAGGCCACCAAACAACAGAGACCCAGAAGAAGATGAAATACGCATATGTACATCACTTTTCTTAAAGCACCAGATTGAAATAATAAACCCGAAAGTGATTGTTGGCCTTGGAAGGTTTTCATCGAAATATCTGTTTGATAGCTATGGGCTTGAATTTCCAGGGATAAGCAAAGTACATGGAAAGGCATACAAGATTGATAACCTATACCATCATCTTGTCATATTCCCAATATACCATCCGGCTGCTGCAATATATAACCAGGCATTAAAGAGAGCACTTGAAATAGATTTTGTGGAGTTATCGAAGATTATTTGAGAACGCGCATAGAGAACAATGAGTAATCAAATATAAATTTTTCCTGTTTATAGATAGGCGTGGGCCAGTAGCTCAGCCTGGTCAGAGCGGCGGTCTTATATGACACACTCTGATATAGTGGTCTAGGTGAGCCGTAGGTCGAGAGTTCAAAGGCATCTTTCTTTTGGAAGCCAACCAGAGGGGGAAGTATCCCCCTCTAGTTTCCTTGGGATTCCTGACTCCCCCTCTCAATAAATGGGGAAGACAATAAAGGCTTGAGAACGCGAGAGATCCGCGGTTCAATTCCGCGCAGGCCCATTATTAACTAAGTAATCAATTTCCGAGGCTGGCCAAGTAATGAACAAATTCTTTTATTCCTTCCTTAAGTCCAACCATATTTTCAAAACCAAGTATTTTGCGCGCCTTATCACACTTCACTATCCTATCAGTTGAAAGCATTTCAACAAATTCGTAAGGGATGGGCTGCTTGCTCCTAACCATACGATAAAAATTATACATTCCAAGAAGTGGTCGTGCAATAAACTTGGTCAAATACATAAATTTTGTTTTTCTAATATTAACCAGAGACGCAACATATTCTATCAACTCTTTCTGCGTCATCTCATCATCATTATTTATATTATAAACACCTTCTGCTCGCTTAGCAATTGAGAGAACCACGGCATTGGCAACATCACGTGCATGTACTAGAGGCACATGGTTCTTACCATCACCTACTATAAACATATTACCATCTACAATCCTCCTGTATGCCTCATAAAACCCTTGATTAAACCCGGGACCATATATGATCGATGGGCGTAAGATGCATACTTTCCCTGGGTAACTCATTGCAATCTTTTCGGCTGCATACTTAGTTCTTGCATAATGAGTGTCTGGCATGGGTGGTGTATCCTCAGTAATATTCTTATTATCTTTTTTACCATAAACAGATATTGAACTCATATGTATGATGTGACCTACACCTGCCCCAGCACACCTTTCAAAAACACTCTTTGACCCTTCCACATTAACCATGTACATGTCTTTGTACTGCCTTGACATATCAGTAATTGCAGCAAGATGCACTGCAAAATCACATCCTTTCACTTGGGAATAATCAAAATCAAAAACATCCCCAATTATTGTCCTGCATCCTTCAATATTCCCGTGCCTGCTTAGTGCAATAACTTCATAATCGTTTGCAATGAGCAGATCAACCACATACTTACCCAATCTACCAGATGCACCTGTAACAAAAACCTTTCTTTTTACCATTACATTACCTTAAATCAATACATGCCTTTGAGCTTTGACAATGCTGTGCGTATCTTGAACATCGAATTGTTATACCTCCTGTCATAAGCATCAATTATCGCCTCTACTCCACCATTGCCAACATCGGATTCCACAAACGAATATTCCTTAAGCTTGCGACGAACAACACCCCTCCTTTCAAGCCTAAGCAGGTGATAACGGATGGTTTTCTCGCTGCACCTCTTGCCTTGCCTTTTCAACCGGTCCATAATCTCTTCCACTGTAATCCCTCTGCCTTCACCAAGCTGTACAGCAAACAAAATCTCAATAAGATCAAGCAGAGATTTTCTGGACTCATTGGAATTTATCAGGCCAAGCGCAAGCGCGAGCCATCTTATAAGCGATGCCTTTGTCATGGTGACTTCATCCATAAGCCGCATGTCACGGACCAATATAACATTTTCTATATACTGTGATTCCGGAATCACATCCTCACCTACATTAAGGTAACCCTTATATCAATCTCCTTAATCATGCCATAATCTATAACCTGTCTCTTCTTCCAAGGGTTAATATAAACAAAAGACTTGTCATCATCATTTACACTGACTATAGTACCAAGGTAGCTTCCAGATGACGAATATACCTCTTTGCCTAACAAGTCACTGCCCCTAATCATGCCACGCTTTAGGTAGTGCGTTGCTTCAATCAGTATTACTGCAAACAAAACGGTAATTACAATAGCATTAACCAAATCAGCAAAATGCACATCTGCAACAACCCATCCCACAAACATCAGTGATATGTAAATCATTATCACAGTTAGCATCATATAAAACAAAAACCGCAGCAATGCCAGGTTGTTAGAAGTCCGTAGGCTGTCATATATCCTCCCAAGATAAACAAGAAATAATGGTGGCATAAGAAATATTATGAAACTTTTGAGCGAATACCCCAGCGACTTTAGTACATCAAAAGTAATACTACTTTTTATGTATTCGTCAACTGCCAGCCATAATGCAAGCAGGAACAATGGCAGTGAAATCAAGTATGTTATTGAACTTATCTGCTCCGCACTAAACCTGAAATGGGAAAGCACATAGATAACGCGCTCTTCTATCCCAAATCCCTTTGCAAGCAGATAGATTCCAAGAATTGCTGCAACGGGCTTCCACTCAAAACCCAGATAATAACTCGCCACAAGACCTAGTAGAATGAGTGCAGGCATACCTATGAACAGGCGTGCAAAATATGGCTCCTTTAACTTATCAAGTATCAAAAAATATGTGCGCTCCAGTTCCTTTGACTGTTTCATGGAGATCTGTCTGACACCATCAATCTTCATCCGTGAATTGATAAGGGGAAGAATCTGCTCATCATCAGCACCATCGCTCACAAATATACATGATTCTGCAGGAAACTCTGATAGTACCCTGTCAAGCTGATCTGCAATCTCACGGTCTGCTGTATAACTCCGTGAAATGTCACCAGTAAGTGTTGCAACCGCCACATCTTCACCATGCAATTTCATTTCATCAAAAAGCTTGATGGCTTCAAATATTGTGTTTCCATCAACTTCCTCTGGGTCTTTAAGGAGCAGCTTGTTGGCAACATCTAAGTTTCTTGCCCTACCTACTATTGGGCCGCTTATACCTACCTTTTCCTTTAGATCTGCATCCCTATCAATGCACAATATTAGTATTTTCCTTGGCATTGTTAAACGTGTAGTTTAAAAACTTTTAAACTTAATAACTTTAAAAGAGTGCATGGAAGATGATATTTGCTACCCGGGAGATGACCTCGGGAGTGAGATTGAATACGGGGCAGGTAGTGCCACGTATGTTGAAAATGAAGTCGTAAGGTCTAAGGTCTTTGGCAAGAAGTTAGTAGATAATAAGCAGAGAATAATAGATGTGAAACCTGTCTTTGCAATGCCTGAAGAACCTAAGGTTGGAATGGAATTTTATGGATTTGTTGAAGAGGTTACAGATACTGCTGCTGCGATAACACTGGATTATGATAGATCCACCGGCAGACGTAACCTGCCAGATACATATGCAATGATGAGAATTGAAGATGCAAAAAGCCCTGGCATATTCGTAAAAAGTATGAAAGAGATAGTACGCGCCGGGGACATTGTCAAGGTTAAGGTTTCAAAAATAAAAGGCACTGCAATAGATGTGTCCATAAAAGGTGCAGATCTAGGTGTAATAAAAGCGTTCTGCACAAAGTGTAGGATACCTCTCAAACTTAAAGATAATAAGCTCGTATGCTTGAAATGTGGTCGGACCGAAAAGCGCTCGCTTGGCAAGCCATACCTAGAGGTGATAAAATGACCTTGAAATATGTTGTGAACGAAAAAAACCATATAGAAGTGGAGTTTGAAGGGGAGGATATTACTATTCCTTCATTGCTGAAAGAAGTATTATTAAAGGATAGAAACGTAGATTTTGTAACCTATGTAACAGGACATCCAGAGCGAGACAACCCTAAACTTGTGCTAAAAACAAACAAAAAAGATGCACGGGAAGTTTTGAAAGATGCATTTGAGAGCGTGATCGCTACATTATCTGAAATGAAGGAAGAGGCCGATAAGTAGCATGAAGCCAGGCATAAGAATAATCGGAATAGATGATGCGCCGTTCAGGAGAGGTAATAAGAAAGTTGCAATCATAGGAGTGGTGATGCGCTACAATAAAATTGAGGATGTCCTTAGGTCTGAAGTATCGGTGGATGGAGATGACTCAACCGATAGCATAATTGAAATGTTGTGCAAAAAATATGAATCGCAAGGGAAGTTAATAATGATACATAGTATAACTGTAGGTGGGCTTAATATCGTTGACATAGACAAGGTTAGCTCAAGACTGAGGTGTCCAGTTGTATGTATAACACGAAACAAGGTTAATGGGGATGAATTAAAACGGTTGCTGGCTCGCAAGCATCCCTCACGTGTTGGGCTGGTAAAAGATATGGAAAAGATTGACAAGTATTTTGTGTGCTATTCAGGCATCTCACACAATGAGGTTAAGGCAATCGTAAAAGAAATAGGGGATACCCCAGTACAAACAGCACACTTGATCGCACGTGTGGCGGTATAGTATGGAAAAGATAACTCATCGCGAGATATACATTACAGCGCTCATAATCGCCATAGCATTCATAATACTTCGGATAGATCTGCTTGCCATTGTTTCAGCATTGCTCTTCATAACGGGAGTGGTGTTTGAGAGCATGTTAAGTGCAAAAGAAAAGGGAGTAAAGCACGAATTGAAAGAGGTATTGATTGCGATATGTGCAGCGCTTGTACTATGGTTTGGTGCATCAATCCTCCTGAATACACCATCACCATTCAATGCAGTGGTGTCATGCAGCATGCTGAACACGCTTCAGAGAGGGGATGTTGTAGTACTTGTAGGAGGGCAGAATATAAACACAGCAGAAGTCAACCTGACAAAGAAAGAGTTCGATGAGATGGTCGGAAGTAATGAGATTCATTATGTATGTGGATATTGCAAGCAAGAGGATAACGGATATACTACGTGTGCCATAAATCCATACACTGGGGCACGCGCTGCAGGAAAAATACTCAATTATGAATGCAGTGTCTGCACTCAGGAAGCTTATGGCAAGGAAAGGCAAATACCTTGTGTGCGCGGGGTATGGATAAAAGATACTTATGTGAATGTGTCAAAAAAAGAAGGAGATATAATAGTATACCGGCCTAAGACCACGGATGTGTTTGCATCCACTGGTGATATAATACACAGGGCAATTGTGAAGATTAATGTTGAGGATAAGCGATATTATCTTATAAAAGGTGATAACAATAATATGTTTGATGTTCAGATGTTTGATACAACACTCAGACAAACAAACGACATTGCAGATGAAGGACAGATACTCGGTAGGTCTGTGCTCGTACTACCATTCCTTGGATATATCAAGCTTGTGGCCGCAGGACAAATAGCAAACCCTGAAAACTGCTATACATTGCTAAAATATGAAAATTAGATCATTGCTTTGATAAACTGTGTGCACTTAAATATGAGTAAAATTATTGCAGTGTTAGCATGAAATATGATATCCACATAATAGGAGGGGGAGTAAGTGGGTCCGTAGCTGCATACCAGCTGGCAAAAAGCGGGCTCAGTGTCATTGTCAGCGAGGAAGATGCAAGAATTGGGTTCCCATCTCATTGTACTGGAGTGGTATCCACGCGCGGGCTTATTGAGAGTGGGTTTGATTATAGAAAAGCAATATTGAACAGATTTTATGGAGCAAGAATAATTGCACCTGATGGTGAGGAGATAATCGTTAAGAGAAAGGATGTACAAGCATATCTAGTTGACAGATCACTGCTTGACATAATATATTCCGAGAATGCGGAAAATGCGGGCGCTATTATAAAAACAGGAGTACGCATATCATCAAAAAAACAATATATGGCAGAGGTAATTATCGGGGCAGATGGCGCAAACTCAACTATTGCTGAAATAGAGGGATTCCCGAAAATACGGAAATTTGCACGCGGGTATCAAGAAATAATCTCTCACAAAGATATTGTAAATGACAATATGGTAAATGTATATTTGTCTCAAAAGCTTTTTCCAGGCTTTTTTGGATGGGTCGTACCAGTGTGCGATGGTAAGGCAATCATAGGATTCGGTGCCAGCAAGAACATACCCATAGGCGGAATAATGAAAAAGTTTATGGAATGGGCAGAAATAAGGGAAAATTATAAGACAGAACACAAGTTTGGTGGAATGATCCCATTGGGAATACGCGCAAGATTGCAAAAAAGTAATGTATTACTAGTGGGTGATGCAGGAGGCTTTGCCAAGGCAACAAGCGGTGGCGGGGTGTATTACTCAACACTTTCTGCAAAAATGGCCGCAAAATGCATAGCTGATAACTGTATCAGCGACTATGAAAGAATGATTGCAAAAACTATAAAAGAATTAAAACTCCATATGTATCTCAGGGAGGTGTATAACTTATTAGATGACTTTACAATAAATAGTATTGTGCGTTTCATCAGATTCACAAAACTTTACAAGTATATAGAAGAAAAAGGTGATATGGATTATGTCTCATCACTCTTCAAATGAAAAAATACCTTATCATATTGCAATAATACCAGATGGCAACAGAAGATGGGCACGAAAACATGGTGTTGATATACTTAAAGGACATGAGAAAGGCATAGAGAAAATTGGGGATTTGTTAAAATGGTGTAAAGAAAAGGACATAAGAATGGTTACAATGTGGGGTTTCTCAACAGAGAACAGGAACCGCACACAGCAAGAAGTAGAGGGACTTATGCAGCTTTTTGAGAAGAATTTGATAGAAGTATTAAACCGCGCAGAAAAAGAAAAAGGAAATGAAGATAAATATCCAAAAGTGCGGGTGAGATTTTATGGTGATATTGAAGATCTTCCTGAAAAGCTGGTTAGGTATATTAGGGAAGTTGAGAGAAGGACTGAAAAAAATGATGAATATTTTGTCAATTTTCTGCTAAACTATGGTGGAGTGCCAGAAATAGTCGATTGCTTCAGGAAAGTACTCTTAGATTTTAAAAGCGGAAAAATCATGGAGATTAATGAAGAAGAAATAAAAAAGCGGCTATGGACTGGTGAAATACCTCCACCCGATTTGATAATAAGAACATCTGGGGAGATGAGATTGTCTGGATTCATGCCACTCCAGAGCGGGTACAGTGAGTTATTTTTTGTGGATAAGTATTGGCCGGATTTTTCAAGAGAGGACTTTGATAAGGTAATAACTGAGTATTCATTGCGTGAGAGAAGGTTTGGAAGGTAGTATTGCTATGGGTAACAATGGCTTAGGTTGGACTCTAGAAAAAGATGCTGAGTACAAAATCGGTATGAGATTACTGAGTAATGCCGAGATTGATGTGGTGCTGAGTGTATGCAAGGAGTTTGGAGATGTGATAAAAGATGAAGTGATTGAGAACGGCGATACTGTAAGAAAGATACTCAGGAACACATTACTGAGGCATCTCAGTACGAACAAGATTGATGCAGATGATGAGCAAATCGAGTACTTGACCGAAACACTCTATCTTACAGTATATGCATATGGACCACTGACTGAAATGTTAGAGAATGATTCACTGGAAGAGATTGCAGTGATAGGACTAAACAAACCTGTGTATGTTTATGATAGGGTGAAGGGATGGATGGAAACTAATGTGAAGTTCACTGACAGGAATGTGTTGATTGATATAATAAATAAAATGGGAAGAAAAATAGGTAGGAGAGTAACTATACAAAATCCGCGCTTAAATGCTGTATTGCCAGATGGTTCTAGGATACATGCAACCATAGAACCGGTGTCAGAGCTGGAACTAACAATAAGAAAGTTCAAGAAAGTGCCACTGACCATACGTGATTTGGTGAAAACAGGATATTCTTATGAACTGCTGGCATTTCTATGGGTAGTTTTCCAAAATGATAAGAATGTCATAATATGCGGGAATACGGCCGCAGGAAAAACAACTGTGCTCAATGCATTATTCTCATTTGTTCCAGCAAATGAGAGGATAGTACTTCTCGAAGAAACACCTGAAATATCAATACCGCACAAACATCAGCTAAAGATGAAAACTACTGCAAGCATGAACATTACGATGAAAGACCTTATCGAAGATAGCCTCAGGATGAGGCCAGACCGTGTCATAATAGGTGAGGTAAGGACAAAAGATGAAATACTTGCAATGATAGAAAGCATGAATGCTGGCCAAGCACGAGGATGCTATGCTACAATGCATGCGAACAGTGCAAAAGAATTAATCTCACGATTGAAGTACAATGATGTTATACCTTCAGATATCAATTCAATTGATTTGATTATTGTACAGAGGAGGTTCCTCAGGTTTGAGAACGGTCCAAAAATGCAGGAGATGCGTAGGGTCATAGAAGTATGCGAACCTATGGAAAATAAAGGAACGGTCATCATAAAGCATTTATTTAAGTATGACCCAAAAACAGATTGCGCAGTTATGACCCCAGCAAAATCAAAAATAATAGAAGAGATTGCAGCGGCCAACAATATGTCTTATGAAGAAGTTATGCTTGAGGTAGGAAAACGTGCCAAATATTTAAGAAATAACCTAACAAAGAATAGCAACATAGCTGATGTTATAGAAAAATATGGGGCTGTGGGCTAGCCTGGTATGCTTCCAGCTTCGGGAGACAACCGCAAAGCCAACCAGAGGGGGAAGCCAACCGCAGGGGGTTCCACCCCCTACCGGTTTCCTTGGGAAGACAACCGCGGGGGG
>JBMFNT010000024.1:0-11595 GCA_049970015.1 Candidatus Micrarchaeia archaeon | reverse complement strand
TAAGGTGGTATGTGCTATGGCAATATTTGGAAAGGATGAGGATACTGCTGGTATGCATCTGCTGGCCTTATTAGGTGTATAACTTAAGGTGGTATGTACTATGGCAATATTTGGAAAGGATGAGGATACTGCTGGTATGCATCTGCTGGCCTTATTAGGTGCGGGCATACTTGCACTCCTGCTTATCTCGATGTGCTCGTGGACCTCAGCACAATGCCCTGAGGGTACAGTAAAATGTGGTTCTGATGTAAGCAAGTGCGGCTGTTGTGTTGTGGACGGTTTTGGAAATCTTATGGAGTACTGTGAGTTTGGCACTTGCCCTAGCGGTTATATACTCAACCCACAGAGTGGTGTGTGCTGTGAGAGTGCAAACCCGCAAAATTGCCTAACAAACCTTCCTGTTTGCGTTAATGTCCAGTGCAATTCTCAAAAAGACTGTTGTGAAGGGTTTGCGTGCCAGAATGGCCTGTGCAAGTCGTGTGAGGTTGGACAGTTCTGCGACCCAAAAGATGTAAATTCAT
Organism: Candidatus Micrarchaeia archaeon; assembly: GCA_049970015.1. Lineage (GTDB taxonomy): Archaea > Micrarchaeota > Micrarchaeia > CAILAH01 > CAILAH01 > JBMFNT01. Next base: position 11,074 of record JBMFNT010000024.1, on the reverse strand, counting down.
GCTGTACAGGTCTTGCGTGCAATTCACAAGGCAAATGCGAAGATGTAAGCTCATGTGCAATGAGGGAATGTGCTGTGCCCGGTGAAAAGTGTACGGTATGTGATTCAAATGGCAATTGTATGCAATGCCAGGATAATAGTGTTTGTGTATGGAACGCCACCATAGGTAAGAATGTATGCACACCACAAGAAGGTACTAACCAGACCCAGCAGGCGTGCAAAGATATACCTTGCAAGGAGAACAAGGACTGCTGTACAAATTATGTGTGTAATGTTCAAACAAAAAAGTGCGCAAGTGCAAATGATTGCGGCCGGCTTCCATGCACAAACCCGGGCGAGTACTGCAAGCTGTGCAGTATTGAAGGAGAGTGCTCCCAATGTCTTGATAAAACGATTTGTGCAAAGAGCCAGAAAGGGGAAAGTTTATACTCATGCCAGCCGAGCTGTGAGATGGAGGATGGAAGGATAGGTGTAGTATGCCCGGATGGTACTGGGTGCTGTGACCCGCTTACTGGTGATGAGTACTGTGGTGCTGGAGGCCACGTGTGCGAAAATGTAGAGGGATGCAATTGTTGTGAGTATGGACAACAAAAGACATATGTCTGCCCAGAAAACAGTCTGATGTGTCCAGAGTTAGGTTGTGTTAAACTTGAGGCAGTAATGCCACCACCGACCTGTAGTAAGATAGACAATAGAATTGTGTGTAAGCAAGATATGCCAGAGACGGAATGCCCTAAATATACACATGCGTGTACGGATGCACAGAACTCCTGCTGCACTTACATAGTTCCTGCTGATGCCCTGCCATCTTTTGTGAAATACGTGGACTTTACAGAATGCACTTCAGGGTACAAGTACATGTTATATGTACCTGGAATCAAAAATGAACGGACATCAATATGTTGTGATGTTAGTTATGTTCCGACGGCAACAGGCTATCAATATAAGTTTAAATGTGGTGTTCAATCATTTAGTGGTGAATCGAAGATTGCACCATATGAGCAGTTTGTGGCCTATGTACAGCTGGGCAAGGATGCTTGTGCTACACTCATCAACTTGTGTAAAGCAAGTGAGGATTATGACAAGTGCATATCAGATCATGTGGTTGAGCCTGTAGAGGCTAAATTAGGAGGATGATGAAGTATGGCAGAACGTGAGGAAACTGATTGGAAACCTATCATAATCATTATATTCCTAGTCATTCTTGGCCTGCTCATAGTATGGTTGTTCAGCCAGCAGAAAGGTGCCTGCCCACCAGAGTCTTTCCAGTGTACTTCAAGCTCGTGTGGTTGTTGTGTATATGATGGCTTTGGAAATCCGATTGATTACTGTGATTTTGCAACATGTGGTGCTGGGCGTTTTCTGAACCCTCAAGGACAATGTTGTGATATAAATAATCCTCAATCATGCATTTTGGTGCAAAATGTTTGCACAAACCCGCCATCATGTGATGACACAAAACCGTGCTGTCCGGGATCTGTGTGTGAGAATGGCACATGTAAGCCATGTGATAAAGGAATGTTCTGCGACCCAAACAACGTAAATTCGTGCTGTACTGGATATGCATGCAATTCACTTGGCAGGTGTGAATCCATAACCTCTTGCTCAATGAAAGAATGTAAAGTGCCAGGTGAGAAGTGTACGGTATGTGATTCACAGGGCAGTTGTATGCAATGTCAGGATAATAGTGTGTGTGCATACAACCCTACACAGAAAAAGAATGTGTGTGCACCACAGGAAGGATGCCCGGATGGATATGTTTGGATGAATGGATGCTGTGCAGATGTCTCAACGGGCCAGTGCATATCATGTACAGGGGATTCCTGTGCACCAGAAAATGTTGGTCAGCCATGCAAAAAATGTGATGCAAACAATGTATGTACTATATGTGAATCCTCAATATGCGCAAAGGATACAGTTTCTGGCACATACTCCTGCAAGTTGCAGGGCAGTTGTTCTGATGGCCTTGTTGAATGTGATGATTGTGCAACAGGCTGCTGCAACCCTGATGGTACATGTGCTGATTGTATAGGAAATCCGTGCACTGCTGAGCAGGCCGGCCAACCGTGCTCGATTTGTGATGGTAATAATTGTATTGTATGTGGATCATCTGTTTGTGCAAAAGCGTCTAAGGATTCTGATGAATACAAATGCATTCCGGGTGATGCTGGCCTTGTGCAGGATAATACGTGTAAGTTCGGGTACAAAGATCCTATAACGGGGGAATGCATACTCAATTCAATAAAAGTGCCTTACTTGTGTTGGAAGGTTATTGAAATTAGCAACAAGACTTTCCTTGTCCCATGTGATAACCCGGACACTCCTGCACAGTGCAATGTTTATGTAAATGGGGCGTTTGTACCATGTGCAGATAAGTGTGTTGTTTACAAGCCGGTTTTATTGCAGTCTAAACCCATATACCTGCCTACCCCATGTACAGGGAATGATAGTACAGACACTGAATGTTATAAGTTCCAGAACCTAAATGGTTTTTGGGTACCTATCCCTTGCAGTGCAGTGAATGAGGAATGCAAAAAACTTGTCCGGTTGGAACTCGGTGGAAACATGGTTTACTTGTACATCCCATGCAGCATGGACTCTGGCAAAGAAGTTTCACCACCTGAGGTTTGCCTGGATTGTCAGAGTGTTTGCAAAGAGGATGCAGTATTTTATGATTTGAATGGTGACGGCATACTAGACAATGAGGATGTACAGTTGTTTGATGAGGCGTATAATCCTGGTGTTTATGATATGAGGCTTGACTTCAATGGTGATGGCATCGTCAATGAGAAAGACAGGGAATGTATAGCAGGGGCTTGTTCCGGTGGAGGTTGTCGTGTTGTACAGCCTAGGCAATGCACAGAAACTGAAAATATGGGGGACATTGAGAAATCTCTTACTGCAAAGGCATTATCTAGCCAGAACCAATATATGTATTGGTGCTCTCCAATAAAGCAAAACATCAAAAGCTATAGCTTAGATAAGCTTTTTGGTGGTGGTATTAAAGAGTATGCATCAGAGATTGCAAAAAACATGGATGACATAAGCGGCCATAATAACCTTAACAGTGAGGAAAAGCATAAGACTGTATTCTTACAGTACGTAAACCAGCAGTTTGGCAATTATGCGCTCGTTTATGCATTTGGCAATCCATTCATTCAGAATTCAACGCTTGGAAACGGGGACCTCTATTATTCATACTGTACTTATCTGGTCAATCCTATTGATGTTAATGTGGAGAGGAAATCAATGCAACCAATATATTATGCCAGTAGGCAGGGCTGTAGTGATAGAATGAAGATATATACAGACTCGAGCTATTTATCTTTTGTTGAGAATAAGGCTGTTTCAATATATAATAATTGTATGAAAAATAGCAGTGTTTGCAATGAATACTATGGATTCTACCCGAACATGTGCAAAGAGCGTGCAATTTCACTATGTAATGCTGAATTGCTTGATAAAAATAATTCAAACAGATGTATAAGCAAATGCATAAGCGCAAATAATGGATGCACATGCAAGGGACAGGGATGTATCGGTCTTGATGTAACATGCGTGCGAGATTGTACATACAAATGCCTTTCAACAATGGATTGTACTGATTGGAATAAAAACCAGTATCTAAGAGAGTGCGGATATCCTAACCAGCCACAGAATAACCCGGCACTTAAAGCGTGTGAATCTATGAACCTGCCATATTCAAGATATGAAGATGTGCTCATGACATACTCCACAAATGAACCATGTACGCAGTTTATGCAGAAGTATAAACAGGAAGGTGGGTGGAAAGAGTTGGATTATGCAGTTTCTAGCGCGTGCACAGACCAAAACATGTTTTGCATTGCATCAGCTATGGTGTTCTATGATGTGATGGGCTCATATATGGTAGGTGGATGGACACTGGATACGATTCCCGCTGGAAGTATTTCAAATGTTGAATATGGTGGTAGTAGACCAGATGCGTGTGGCAAGCTTGAGGATTCGTTTAAAAAGTTTGGTGGGGATTACGTAAACCTTTGTTATTATCAGTAATGTTTTTATACATAGCATTCTCAAGATTAGATTAGGCGATGAGGATACCACCCCAGAAGAGCACGAAAGTGCCATGACTTCCGGAGTAACTTCTGAGCCCAAAAATTCGCTTAATTTTTTATACTTAATGACCATATTCTTGTGATGGAACAGATATTTGTAGATTTGTCCTTGTTTCTCATAATTGCGCTCATTACATCATTCATATTAAGGCTCTTTAGACAACCTCTCATAATAGGATATATACTGGCAGGCGTTTTCATAGGCCCATACTTCCTGGGTATGGAACATATGGAGAGCATAGCTGGTTTTGCAAGCATAGGGGTTGCATTCCTTCTTTTTACTGTTGGCCTTAACCTGAATATTGAGGTTACACGTGAGGTGGGCAAGGTAGCTGTAGTTACTGGCCTTGGCCAAATAATATTTACATCACTTGTGGGATACCTGATATCAGTAGGTTTAGGATTTCCACCTGTTGAATCGCTGTATATTGCAGTTGCACTTACTTTCAGCAGCACTATTATAATAATGAAATTGCTTGCGGACAAGGGAGACCTGGACACATTGTACGGGCGTATTGCAATTGGATTTCTTATCGTGCAGGACATTGTTGCCGTACTGATCCTCATGGCAATAACCTCTTTTTCTAGAGGTGCAAGCATACTTGATTTTGTAATCAATTTCAGCATTTCATCAGCACTGCTTGTTGCACTCTACCTGGTGGGCATCCGTCTCCTGCCATTGTTTACAAGGCTTATTGCAAAATCACAGGAAATGCTTCTTTTGTTCTCAATCGCTTGGTGTGTATTATTATCATTAGCATTTAGTATGGTTGGCTTTTCTGCGGAGATAGGCGCACTGCTTGCTGGCATAACCCTTTCCTCATCACCTTACAGGCACGAGATCGGTTCAAAGATGCGCGTACTCCGTGATTTCTTCATAGTTATGTTTTTTATGCAGCTTGGAGCGCAGATGATATTTACTGATATAAACCAATATGCATATCAGATAGCAGTGCTATCATTTTTTGTATTAGTGGGCAACCCACTCATTGTGATAATACTTATGGGTATTCTTGGATATACAAAAAGGACTAGCTTTTTGGCAGGGCTTGCAACTGCACAGATTAGCGAGTTTTCATTAATACTTGTGGCACTGGGTGTTAAGGTAGGTCATCTCTCATCAGGCATTTTGTCATTGGTCACAGGTGTTGGCATAATAACGATTGCTGGCTCTACTTACTTCATACTTTACTCAAACAAGATTTATCCATTCATATCTGGCTTTCTCAGTATATTCGAGAGAAAGAGGACTGTTGATACGAAAGAAGTGATGACCAAGAAAAAACAGTATGATGTGATCCTTTTTGGGTATAATAGGATTGGATATTCCATTGTTGATGCGTTCGGTAAACTAAAGAAAAATTACCTTGTTGTAGATTATAACCCTGATGTAATAGCAGACCTGACTAGAAAAAGGATACCGTGCATATATGGTGATGCAAACGATATCGAGCTGTTAGATGATCTCAATCTTTCTAGAGTATCTTTTATTGTCTCAACAATACCATCACTCGATACAAACCTTCTTCTACTCCAAAAGGCAAGGTCAGAGAATAAGAACATTGGTGTCATAGTAGTTTCTCACCATATAGATGATGCAATCGAGCTTTACAAGAATGGGGCAACCTATGTAGTAATGCCACACTTTTTGGGTGGAGAGTATGTATCTTCTCTCATAACCCTTTACGGCCTTGATAAGGAATCGTTTGCAAAGGAAGGAAAGAAGCAGTTAAAGAACTTGTACATAAGGAAAAAACTAGGCCACGAGCACCCAGTTGTTGATTATAAACACAGTTGAGCTAAGCCTTTAGTACTTCAACCTTTGGATAATTTTTCTCATTCAATATGATTACGATTACCTCTCCCCATTCATTAATTACTGGCCTGCCAAGCCTTACCTCACCTTTCACGCCCGGCCATCCATTTTTCAAGACCCTGTTATACCATTCCTTATCTTTGTATCTTTTGTATGTAATCTGCTCATAGAATGTTAAGTCAATTCTTTTTTCATCCTTAAGATACCTCCCCCACTGAGCATTATTGTTTTGCACATTTCTTGCGCCGTTGCACAAAGGTATTTTTGGCTGTGATATGCTTGGTTCATAATCTGCTATTCTGGGTCTCCACTCAGATAGTTTTGCCATGTAAGTATATGGCAGTTCTGATATATAAACATTTCTCAAGATATATCAACATGGAAGACCTCTACCATCTGTTATACCCAATCAGAACATTGCTCATAAGTGCAAGGTATGGTGAAAAGGAATCTGTTATGGCTGCAGATTGGTGCACGCCGCTTTCCTTTGAGCCAAAACTTTTTGGTGTTGCAGTAGGTAAAAAGCGATTTACACACTCATTAATAGTACATTCAAAATCATTCGCCATCAATCTTGTCTCACCGGAAATGAAAGAAAAGATGATAATCTGTGGTACAAAGAGCGGGAAAGATATTGACAAATTCCGCATTGCTGGTTTAGGCAAGGAGGAAGGCAAGCTGACTGTTCTTGTTAGTGATTCCCCTGCAAGCATAGAATGTAGAGTTATAAAAGAGATTGATGTTGGCGACCACACATTTTTTGTTGGTGAGGTTGTTAATTCTGTAATACGACGAAGAAGCAGTGGGTTATACCACCTCAAAGGGTTGGATTTTATTGAAATAGGCCCTAAAACCTGAACCCTCCCTTCATAAATCTTTCAAGCCTCTTGCGCATTCCCCTATCTCTCTTAAATCCACTCATCATCTTGCTTATCACATCAAACTGTCTCAATAGCTCTCTCACAGTTGCAACGTCCGTACCTGAGCCTTTTGCAATCCTTGCAATCCTATTGCCTTTCTTGAGCAGCTCTGGATTTTTCCTCTCTTCTGGTGTCATTGAGTTTATGATTGCCTCAAACTTCTTCATCTTATCTTCTCCCTGATGGAGCATCTCCTCAGGTAAATCTGGTGCGCCCATCATGGAAAAGATATCTTTCAATGGCCCCATTTTCTTTGCAGCCTTTATCTGCTCAAGGAATGTTTCCATTGTAAGCTTTTCCTCAATGACTTTTTTTGTGTCAATATTCATCTCTGCCTCAATTGCCTTAACCTTGCCGAGCAATGCCTCCAGGTCTGGAAAACCGAGAAGTTTTGCAACATACTTCTTGCTATCATATGTTCTAAAGTCATCTAAATGCTCACCAGTCCCAATGAATAGTACCCTTGCGTTTGCAGCATGTGCTGCACTGAGTGCGCCCCCTGCCTTTGCACTCCCCTCTGCTTTAGTAACTATTATTCCATCTATTCCTACACTTTCATTAAACGCTGATGCCTGTTTGCTGGCAACCTGGCCGATATCGGCACTTAGCACAAGCAACTTCTCATCGGGATTTAGAACATCAACTATGGCCTTCAGCTCTTCTGTCAGCTTCTCATCAAGCGCACTCCTGCCTGAAGAATCAACAATTATCACATCATACCCGGCACTTTTCTCAAGCGCATTTTTTACTATTGATGAGGAATTTTTTGATTCTTTTTCACCGTAGAATCTCAACCCTGCCTTGCTGCACAGCTGTTCAAGCTGTTCATATGCTGCAGGCCTGTCCACATCTGCACACACCACAAGGACCTTGAGCCCTTTCCCTTTGTAGAACTTGCCAAGCTTTGCAGCAGTGGTAGTTTTTCCAGAGCCATACAACCCCATCAAAAGTATTTTTTTGCTCTTAATCTCAGGTTCATAGCTTTCCCCAAGCATCTCAACAAGCTTATCATAAACTAGGTGCACTATCTGCTCACGTGCATTGAGCTCTTTCCTCTCTTCCAACTCTAATGCTTTCTTTTCTATCTCCTTTGTAATCTGGAGCACCAAATGAACGTCCACATCCGCACTTATCAGCGTTCTCTGCAACTCCTTAACAAGATCTTTGACTGCTTTCTCATCTATGAGCACTTTCCCTGTAAATGCGGAAAGTGCATTCCTGAGCCTTCTTCCAAGGTCTATTTCGGTTATTCCATCCACCTCCCATCATTTACAACCCGTAGCCTTGATTATATCATTTGCACTTGTAACCTTATCAAACACGATATCCTGCCCCTGCATATCTATGACCAGAGATGGCGACTTCTCAACCCCATAGAATGCCATAAACGATTTAATGATTGGCATATCTACATCAACAGGGAATGAGAACACTTTTATGTTATTGCACCTATTTCTTACTTCATCAAGGATTCTTCCTTGTGCATAACATTCAGGGCATTCTTTCTCACTTGTATAAAAGAATAATATGATCTGATCATCTGCCCCGCACCTTTTTATGTACTGTTTTGTGAATGCAAGCAGACGTGCGTTTGACAGAAAATATTTGCGCCTGAGCGTATCATAGTTATTGAGCACACTCGTGACTTTCTGCGCCTCGACCTCCTCCCTGAGTGTATATATATTGCTGTTGATTGAGTTTATTTGCTGTTTAATCATATCACACAAGCGCGTATCATTTTCATCAGCATATGATTGTATTATGAACACTGCCTCGTTGTTTTCATTAATTCTGATGAGTGCATCATCCATCCGTACATATGCCATTCCCTCAACATAATTTCCAACAATGATTGAGAATAGCAGCAGAACTGCTGTAATGATTGCACCTTTGATAAATATATCATTCCTTACCATATATAGTCACCCCTGTAAATCTCTTTGAACAGACTGTACACATAGACAAGTGAAAGGAATATACTGTATATAAATATAAAGAATAACATTGCTGGCATATCTGTGATCGCAAGCTTCTTGTTGCCGAGCTTATGACTTACAATAATTGCATACATCCATGGGATTGTCACAATCAGAAACATAAATATCCCTGCCATAGACCCAAACATCCCAGTAATAACATTTGCTAGCGTTAGGCTGTTTGCGCTAATATATGTTGAAATCAGCTGTGCATTCCACAATCCAGTGTAGATTACCATGTATGCAAGGAAATATATAGTACCCATCGCTGCAAGCTCGCTTGCAAGTGAGAATGGCATTACAAACATTCCAAAATGGCCATAGCTCGGGTTTAGGAGCATATCATTATGCTTACATATGTTAAATAGCTTCCCACGGTACCATCGCGTCCTTTGCCTCCACAGTGCACTAAATGTCTCTGGCACGACCGTGTAAACAACTGCCTCATATGCATAGCTTATCTTATACCCATTCTTCCTGAGACGCCATGCCATCTCAAGATCCTCTGTTATGTTGTTAGTGTCAAACAACCCGACCTCAAGCAATGCCTCCTTCCTGAACAGCGTCATTGGGCCAGGAGTAACAAAAATTGCATCAAGCAGGTAGTTTGTGATGGATGAGAACCCAAACCCAACAAAATACTCTATCTCCTGCACTTTTCCAAGGAGTGTTTTGTTATTTGAGACTTTGACGAAGCAGGTAACTGCACCTATCTTTTTATCTGCAACCATCTTGCTAACCATATCTCTCAATGCGTTTTTTGATACATAGGAATCGGAATCTATGCAGAACACATAATCATTCTTTGCAATTTTCACTCCATAGTTCAGTGCTTCTGCCTTCCCCTCGTTCTTCTCTTTCAGTATGAGCCTTATCCCCTTAATACCTTTTAGGTAATCACGTGTCCCATCAGTGCTCCCGTCATCAACCACAATTATCTCTATCTTGTTTGGGTAATCTGAAGATTTAACCGACTCAATAGTTTTGCCAATCAAGTCCTTGCAATTGTATGATGGAATTATTACTGTAACTGGGGGTAGATTCTTAACCTGTGGGGGTTTGTCGTATCTGAACCCATTTTCAATATATACGATAAGCAATACTGTTGTTACATAGAGAAGGAGCACATTTGGTATGAGCACAGTCCAGTAGTAACCAATCGTCCTGAATGAGTAATACGCAATCACAATAGTAATGAGTAGAAATGCCAAAAACAATAGAGGTCTTTTATTGGCTGTTCTTATATTCTTACCCAACTTATAACACCCCTATGCTTAAGTTGTGTGGTAAGAGTTTAAAATAGTATATGCTTAATGATGGATGAAGGTGGATTATAATGCTTGAATGGATAATATCCTCAACCATTGCAGTCAGCTTGTTATCACTCTCAGGTGTGGTTTTTCTAAGCATAAAGGAAAACACATTAAAGAAAATGCTTGTGTTCCTTGTGGCGTTTGCTGTGGGTGGGATGCTTGGCGGTGCGCTGTTCCATCTACTACCCGAGGCACTTGCTGAGATGGATGCCCTGTCTGTATTTGTACTTGTGTCTATAGGATTCATGCTATTCTTTATTGTGGAGAAATTCCTACATTGGAGGCACTGCCATGATAATGAGTGTGAGATACACAATGTTGAGCACAAAGAGACCACAGCAAAAAACAAAGTGCTGCCCGTAGCATACCTCAACTTAATTGGTGATGGAATACACAACTTTATGGATGGTGCAGTAATCGCTGCCGCATTCATGACAAACATACAAGTTGGCATTGCGAGTACGATTGCCATAGTACTGCACGAGATACCTCAAGAAATAGGTGACTTCGGTGTTCTTGTACACAGTGGCCTTGAAAAAAAGAAGGCACTTTTCTATAACCTGCTTTCCGGGCTTATTTCCGTAATCGGTGCTATCATCACATACATATTTCTAATAAATATTGCAAACCTTACGAGTCTGCTTCTCCCCATAGCCGCAGGCGGCTTCATCTATATTGCAGCGGTTGACCTCGTACCAGAATTACATAAGGAAAGAAAACCTGTGATATCAGTAATGCAACTTGTGGCCGTAGTGATTGGTATTTGGTTAATGTATTATATGAAAGTTGCAATTGGCGGTTAAAAAATAGGAAACGCCGAGGAGGAGATTTGGTCAAGCCTTTTCGAGTTTTAGAGAGAAATGCTGCTGGTAATGTGTTCTCTTTTTGACCCCGAGGGCCTTTTTCTCTTTCTAAGAGAAAAAGGGGCTCATTGAACTCCTAAGCCCGTTAGG
>JBMFNT010000023.1:0-11668 GCA_049970015.1 Candidatus Micrarchaeia archaeon | reverse complement strand
ACATATCCATATATGACTCAAACACGACAACCTATTTAGCATTACCAAATGCAAGCGCAAGCATAACCAACCTCACAATTGGATATAATGAGACCACAGGTACAATAAATTACATATCCATTTTAGGTACAAATGATACGTTATCAAACAACAGGACAGTATTGCTCAGACCAGATTTTGTATCCCTTAATGATTTATTATCTCCAACATTCAACAGATCTGCAAACATAACATTATCCGTAAGCTCATGCACAGACCCAAATCAGTTCACTGTTTACAAGAAGACAGGATTCCCGCAGAGCAGGAGTGAGGTTTTGACCGGAAGTCCGTACTCAACACTTAGCAGGGAATGTACTGCTTCAGACCTTTTCACATTTGGTGTTGATTCATTCTCAGGGTATGCTGTGCAGGAAGGCGAATGGAACATAACCACATGGGTTAATGGCGTTCAGACGGATGTACTCAATTACTCTGGTGAGCCGTACAACCTTACAGTTCATGTGTCATATCCAAATGGTACGGCCGTGCCTTACGCAAACGTGCGCATATATGAATACAACGGTTACTCTCCATTTACACTGCCACAGTTTATTGATGATAATGTGAGCAACTATGTTTATGCGAATACAACCACTAATGCAAACGGGAACATATCACTTACAATAATCGCCACTGGTGGTGAAGGTATAGATGAGGCCAAGATCGGGAACTATACAGTAATTGTTACAGCATACAATGGAGAGATACGCATGGCAAACAAAACACTCAACATAACCTATAAGAACTTACCTTATGATGATGGTACTCCGGCCGAAGTCAGCAGCAGGATCAACATAAACTATTTCAAGGATTCCGTGTTTAGAGTGTACGCACGCATAAAGGAATGGATACTGCTCGGTGGCGGGCAGAAGCGTAATATAACAGTTTACACAAATGGTACTGTCATAAACAATACATTACCTTTCATAGCCGGTAAGCCTTACGGTCTGAACATAACAGTTCTTAACCATACTACTGGACTGCCTGTTGATGGTGCAACAGTTTATGTGGTTGAGAGGAACGGTATACCTCCATTCGCATTGCCTCAGGTATTGGACAGTAATGTTTCTAACTATGCAGTTGGTTATACCAACACAAGTGCTGATGGCACAGCATACATAACATTGGTAATTACTGGAGGAGAGGGTGTTGATGAATCGGTGCTAGGCCCATACAATGCTTCACTACTGGTGTATGTAAACAACTCAAATGTCGCCAATGTTGGCCTGAATGTTACGGAGAGGACGCTGAGCTACCAGGCATCTGGCAGTGCAGAAGACATATTCAGCGAATCAAACATCAATTATTTCAAGGATAAGGTGTTCATAGTGTATGATAGGATAAAGGCATGGTTGTTGAATTGAATGCTTATATAAAAAGGTGTGTTAAATGATTAAGATGATAGGTATGGAAGGTGGGATGAAGGCCATTTGTATAATATTGTTTGCATTGCTTGCTGTAAGTTCCTTACCATATGCGGCCATAACAAACGCATCCATAATTGTGTACACTACAAATGCGTTCTCAAACATGAGCTGGGACACTTCTGCAAAAGCATACATAGATGGTGCTGCTGGCAACCCAGATGTTACTGTTCAGGTATGCGGTGATACTCTTGCAGATGTAGAGAATAAATATGTGAAGTTTGTTTACAGGACAGGTAACATAACGGGCTTCCAAAATATTGCAAGCGAGCCCAGCGTTGAGTATACACAACTAACCACCTGTGCGGGCACATGTTGTAAAGGAGCAGCCAACTTTAACTTTAACTCCAACTGGGCAGTATATCCTTCTTATGTGTATGCTCTCGTTTCTGATGATACAACTTTTGATGAGAGTGATACATTTGTTTATATCCCGGAAAGAAGCCATCTGAGGGGGTATTATACAACAAATACAGTTGAGAGTACATACAATGCTGCAACCGGTAATGTTACATTGCAGGTTACTGGGGTGATGAGCTGGACAGGGTCTGCATATACATCTAATGATGTTAACTTACCATACTTCCAGCTAGGTGTTTGTGATCCAAACAACTCTGTTTTGTATTACTGGCAATGTTCTGGGGGATACTCAGGGGCAAGCAGGGGAACTAGTTATTCAATACACACTGGTGTGGTCTCTCCGCCAGATACTAGTAAATATACAAAGTATTACGTGATAAACGGTATGGGCACATCATTTTGTATTGGTCCAGACCCATCAGTGACCTCAGTTTCACTAAATCCATCAGTGCAGAATGCTGGCGGCAAGGTTAATGTTACAGTTTCTATACGGAATGATGGTAATGTGGACATAACACAGACATTCAATGTTACTGTTTCAGTTGATGGCAATGATGTACAGAATCTTACAGTTTCAGGAGGCCTTTCAAAGTATACTACAACAACCCGTTCTTTCAACCTTTCAACAGGCTCTTACAGCTCAGGATCTCATACAGTAGCTGCGCGCATAGCGCAAACAACCATTGCCGACTGTGATACTACAAATAACCAGAGCCAAGCAATACTAACATTAAACCCAAGTTATTTGGTTAGGATGTTTGTTAATGATACAGAGACAAATGTATTTCCAGATGCAGGCAGGCCGTATAACATCACACTAAATATAACAGATACAGATGGAAATCCAGCTCAAAACATAACCGTGCGCATATATGAGATCAATGGAATAAACCTTTTTGCACCAGTTCAGAAGATATCTTCATCACCAAACAGAGGCCTGAAACCTGTTGCATATGGTGAAAGCACTACGAACGCAAGCGGTATGACTGATTTCACAATAATTCCCACAGGAAACAGGCTTTACACTCCTGAATATGGATACACTAATATAGACCAGTACGTTGGCAATTATTCCCTTTATATAGAAGTATACAACTCAACCACGCTCGAAGAGCTACAGCAGACAAATGGCACGGATTTGATAGACAGGTTTGAGATAATCCTACAAAACATGACTGCAAGGACACCAGAGCCTAATGAGCAGGGGACAGTCTATGCGGACCACCATACTGAATATGTTCAGCTGATGAGTGAGTTTATGTACAGCATATTCTCAACACTCTCTAAATGGCTGGTGGAGTGAAGTGGTTATGGTGTTTGGATGGTTGGTAAAATGAATGTAAGATGGCTTGTGCTTGCAGTATTGTTTGTAGCCTCTTTTTCGAGTGCAGCAATAACAAGCGGTAGGCTTGTCTATTTGAACGGTTCCACTGCAACATTGTACTATGATACGGCAAGCTCAAGCTATAAAGATAGTTCAGTTGCCAATCCTAACATATATATTGAACTGTGCGCAGATAGTGCAGAGGATTTGCTGGGTAATTTTACTGCATTATACTATCGTTCAGGTACTATAAACATAAGCATTTCTCTTATGCCGGCCAACATAACGTCGGTCAACTCTTCCAATTGTACAGTTGTTGATGTTGACACGAGTGTGTACAGGGCATATTACCCAGGTGTAGTTTCAGTTGGCTTTTCATCTTCTCAATCTATGACAAACCCAGTTTTCTATGATTTGGAGGAACAGAAAGGGCTGCTATCTGGGGAATATAGGTATACAGATGTTTCGAACTCAACAAACACAAAAATACATTTGGATAAAATATACTACTCTGGTACTAATGAAATAACTACAAACAAGCCGTACCTAATAGTTTCACTATGGAACAGCAGCGGGTTCATAAACAGCACGCTTGTTGACAGGTTGACAGATGCAGTATTTCCTTTAACAAACTACTCTATGGTCAAAGTAAACAATCTTACAGCAGGTGTTAGTGTTCCTTCACAGGAGTGCACAACCGATGCAGACTGTCCTGACAATTACAGGTGCATGGGAGGGAGGTGTGTCTTGGTTGGCGGTGAGGAGAAAGAGAGACATTCACTGTACCTTTCAGTGGAGTTGAGCGGGTATGTTGGGGACTCTGTGCAATTTACAGTAGTTGATGAGAACGATGATAAGGTAAGAGATGCGGAAGTGCGTGTGTACAAAATCGCAGATGGTTATGAAACAGTAGTCGATACATGTGATACAGATTCCGATGGCAGGTGTGCAGTAATTCTTGACGCTACGGGCAATTACTACGGAATTGCAAAAAAGAGTGGATATGATGATTCTGAAAAGGAGTACTTTATGCTTTGGAAACGCTCTATGATAATCTCAACAGAGGAGTATATATATGTAAACAACCCGATCGAAGTCTCTGTAAAGGATCATGATACTGGAAACCCATTGCAGGGGGTTGAAGTTGAGTTATACTCATATACTGGAAGAAAGTCCACAACATGCAATACAGGTACGAGTGGCAAGTGTACATTTTCATCATCATATTTCTCAAACCCAGGAAGATACTCGGTTGTTGGGAAGAAACAGTATTATAATGATGGAACTGCGGGCTTCAACGTTTACCTCTACCCTCTCGATGTTGATTATCCATCTAAAGTATATACGCGCGATAAGTTCGATATTGAAGTCCGCTCTTTGGGTAAGCCTGTTGAGAATGCGCGTATTATGTTTGAAGACAAGAAATATTTTACTGATGATGAAGGTATGGTAAATGACCTTGTGTTTTATGAGGAAGGGGTGTATAAGTTCACTGTTGAAAAGAAAGATCACGAGACATTTGAGGGGAGTATAAGGGCAAGCCATCCTCCAATCTACCCAATATATCCGAAGGAGATGTACTCCAAAGAGAAGTTTATACTTATGGTTTCTTCACCGAGTAGTGATTGCATATCTGATGTTGAGGTTAAGATAGGTGATTACGTATTTTATACCGATGAGCGTGGCCAGGCTGAAGTATATGTTGAAAAACCCAACAATTATACTCTAACCTTATCAAAGGCAAACTGTAGTCCATACAAGGAGATAATTGAGATACCAGAGAGGCCTCCAGAGCCAACATATGAGGTAATAAAGCCCGAAAAGCCCAGTGGGACTGTGGTAGAGGCATTTGCTGAGAGCCTTGGGCTTAAAGGCATACTTAAATCAGGGTGTGAAGGGTTCTATTTTGAGGGCATTCCTACAATTATGTGTGATTTTGTATGGGTATTTGTGTTACTAACCTCTGTTATTGCAGCCCTTCTTCCAGACAAGGCATACCAGAGGCTTATATCTGGCTTCCTGCCGATTATAATCTCAGCATTAACACTACCTATTTTAGGTTTATTCTCAGGTATCCTTCTGGATGCATACAATTATAGGGCGCGGGCGGAAAGAAAAGAAAGAGAAAAAGAGCTTAGAGAGAAGGCAAGAAAGATTGAAGAGGAGCTTGCAGCAGGTAAAGGTCTTGAAGAAATAAGTAGAGAGGAGATGGAGGCCGGTGAAAAAGGAGTAGGTAAGCAAGAGAAAGGAAACAATATAAAGAAAAATGGGCAGTAGTCATTTTTACTTTGGGATGATATTATGAAAGCAGCCGGTGTTGATATCAAGAACATAGATATTGCACTGGACAGTTATGAGGATATATTCTCTGATTTTGACATATCTCCGTATACAAAGCGCACATTATCTGAAGATTTTATATCTGAGCTTATCAAGCGTGTTGGTGTAGACCACCTGCAATGGCCTGTTGATGTATATATCTCAATACCTAAGAAAAACAGGAACCAGGATGATGAGAAGATTATAATCCGCAGAATAAAACATTATTTTTCAAAGATGCACACACAAGTCGAAAGAGATATACAGACATATCAGGAAAGAGGGATAAGATACCTGCTCGCAGGCATATTTCTGGTGGCAGTAGTTTTTGTTATGCAGGAGTATTATACAGTACCGGTATTGCTTAGAGAGGTACTTACGGTTGCAAGCTGGTTTAGCATATGGAGCGGCATATCAAAGATAATTGACGAGCCGTACCTCCTAAACTCAAAAAAGAAGTTGTACAAGACGCTTTCATCGGCAAATTACATATTTGTTAGTGAGGAAAGTATAACTGGGATGGAGCATGCACCAGAAGTATTACCACCCAACCCACTTGTAAGGTATGAACATGAAAAACCATCTAATTAGGCAGATGTTTAATATATTTTATGAAGAGTACGGCCCACAGCACTGGTGGCCGGCAAAAACACCGTTTGAGGTCTGTGTAGGCGCAATACTAACACAAAACACTAGCTGGAGAAATGTTGAGAAGGCAATAAGAGAGATGGAGAAGGAAGGATTGCTTGATTACAAGAGAATATTAGAGTGTGAGGATGAAGTGCTTGAGAAGGCAATACAATCTTCCGGTTTTTACAAACAGAAGGCAAAAAGGTTGAAAGAGTTCTGCAAATCGATTGACTTTGATGCAATTAAACGCTTAGATGTTATGGAAGCGCGCAAACAGTTGCTTTCTATAAATGGTATTGGGAAAGAAACTGCAGATTCAATGCTATTGTATGCCTTTAAAAAGCCAATATTTGTCATTGATGCGTACACTAAGAGAATATATAGCAGGGTAACTGGGGAATATGTTGAGGATTATGATACACTAAGGGAGATGTTTGAGGATTCATTAGGTAGAAGTGTAAAGAGGTATAATGAGATGCATGCATTGCTCGTTGAGCACGCAAAGCTCTACTGCACAAAAAACAACCCAAAATGTACTTCATGTCCTATAAAGAGCATATGTAAGTATTCATATTAGATTTTACCTGTAATACCAAGTGCTCTTTGCAACCTGTCTCTAATCTCCTTCCTTACATGTGCTGCAACCTCAGCATTTGCAGGGACATTTTCAACCATTGATATGTACTCTCGTGCGCCGTACTTGCTAGGAATGAGGTGTATATGTACATGGCGTTCTGACCTTCTGTGAGCAGGGTTTATAACAGTTAACGATGGATTTCCATATTCCTTGTGTAGTATGTGCGACATCTTTTCCACAAATCCGAACATCTCCTTTGATTCCTGCTCTGTAAGTTCTGTGTATTCCTCAACATGGCGTATGGGAAGCACCATTATATGCCCATCTTTGATTGCACGAAGGTTTACGAGTACGAAAGAATGCTTCCCCACCACAACAACGTTTTCCATCTCCAGCAGTTCTCTGCAAAGATTGCATTCATTCATTTTCATAACTCCACCCATTGAAATTTATAGTATTCAACTGAATTATTTACTACCAATGCACAAATAAATACTTTGCGCACATTTAAGGCAATCTTCTGCAGCTCTATCATTCTTTCCAACGTTATATCTTTTTCAACAGGCACAACCACATATTTGCTTTCCACACTCTTTGGAACCATACCTTTCTCACAAACAAGAAACAGGTCATCCCTTTCCACATAATTTGCAGTATGCATCTTCTTGCGCAGATCTTTGAAAATGATATACCTCTTCTTTAACCTCTCAGTCCCATTTACTGTTTTTAGCGCATCTGCACAGTCAAGCTTTCCTATCTCTGTCAGGTATGCAGCCTCAAGCATGCTAACATAGTATTTATCACCATCCCTATACCCAATCCCTCTTGTCTCTAGTTCATTGCATAGGTTTTTGTCATCTATACAATAATCCATGGTTTGTATGGAATTGACAATATTTATAAAAATTATAAACTTCCTCACTTAATAAATATTGATGGGAAAGCTGAAGATAGGATGGATTACGTTCACCTGCAGTGAGGATAGTACAGTACTTTTCCTTGAACTTCTGAACAAGAATTTTTTTGACTGGACGGAACGCATAGATTTTGTGTATTTTAAGGCACTTAGGAAAGGTGTTGATTTACATGATATTCATGATGTTGATGTGTTTTTTGTTGAAGGGGCAATAAGCACAGATAAGGAAGAAGAAGAGCTCAGATATATAAGAAAAATCTCTAAATATGTTGTTGCAGTGGGATCGTGTGCATGTACAGGAATGCCTTCAGCCCAGAGGAATGTGTTTAGCGAACCCATTAAAAACATGATAAAAGAACGGATATATAGGTATGGCCTGCATAGCAATGTTGAGCCTATAAACAAGTTTGTGAAAGTAGATGATTATATTATGGGATGCCCTATGGTAGAGGCCAATTTTATTAAGGTGCTTGGCAAATACCTAGATATGTTCAATACGGGGACGTGATAGAATGCACAAGGAAGATTTTGAAATTACACTGAACAACATAAGCAAGATTGAGGGGCATGCAGGCCTTGATGTGAAAGTTAGGAGTGGTGAAGTTGAGCATGTTAAGCTGCGCGTGTTTGAAAATATGCGGTTCTTCAAGGAAGCTGCGATAGGAAGAAGGTTTAACAGTGTTCATCAGCTGGTTTCCAGGATATGTGGCACGTGCAGTACGGCACACCTGATGGGGTGCATAGAATGCATAGAGCATATATTTGATATTCCAGTATCAGAACAGTCAAAGGCCCTAAAACACCTAACCATGAATGGCCTTCATATACGGGATCATGCGATGCATTTGTTTTTTTTCTGCCTGCCGGACCTTTTAGGTAAGGATTCAGTGCTTGATTTTAAGAGTGAAGAAGAGAAGGAATTACTTCACAAGGCACTTCACATAAAAGAAGTCGGGAATTCAATGGGAAATATCATTGCTGGCAGGGCGGTTCATCCTACCCTTCCAACAATAGGTGGTTTTCTGCATGTTCCAAAAAAAGATGATGTTGCCATGCTTATAAAAATGATAAAGGAAGAAAGGGATACAGCCATTGAATTTGTCGATTTGTTCTATGAATGGGACAAATCATTGGAAAGGGACACTAATTACATTGCAACCGTAAGTGACAAGTATAACTTTTGGGAAGGTTACATTGCAGATTCCAAAGGGGTTTGTATACCAGACTTCAACTTTACTGATTACCTGAATCGTGTTGTGATACCCTATTCTCAAGCAGAGGGATTTCTGTATGAAGGGGACACGTATATGGTCGGGGCGATTGCAAGGATGAACCTTGGCAAGGACACATTGCATAAGAATACCAGGAAGGATGTTGGGAAGTACCTTTCAGTATTTCCTTCAAAAAATATATACCACAACAATCTTGCGCAAGCAATCGAGATTGTGCATGCGCTTGACCATTCACTCGAGATCCTTGAGAGTACTGAGTTTAAAGAAGAGAGGCCACCCGTTTTTGAGCCGAGGTCAGCCGGAGGTACAGGGATTGTTGAGGCCCCACGCGGTACACTTTACTATTACTTGGAGTTTGATTCTGCGGGAAATGTTTCAATGGCCGATATTGTAATACCAACAGCACAAAACCAAGTAATGATGGAGAAGGATATAGGAATGCTTGTTCAGCAAATGCTCAATGCGGGCGCCACGCGTGAGCATATAGAGCGCGAGATTGAAATACTCATACGCGCGTATGACCCATGCATGAGTTGTGCAACACATTTTTTGCAAGTAAATTGGGATTAAATACTTTCAAGTAATTTTGGCAGATCATCTATGTAATCTATAACTTCATCAGCTCCCGCCATTAGTAGATCCTGCCGCGGAAATGAATTTGTGATCCCAACACATTTCATCCCAGCCGCTTTTGCGCTTTTCACACCATTTATTGAATCCTCAACAACTATACATTCCGAAGCGGCACAACCCAGCCTTTTTGCAGCGTTTAAGTAAGGTTCAGGAGAAGGCTTGCCTTCCTTTACATCATCCCCCGTTATTATTACATCAAAAAACTTTCCCAGATGATACTTGTTCACTACAGCATCAACACACTCTTTTGGGCTCGAGCTCACAAGCCCGAGCATATATTTGCCTTTAAGTTTAGCAATAACTTCCAACACTGAATTGAAGACAGTTATTCTATGTATTTCTTCCTTGTAATACCTCATTTTCTTTTTTACAAGCACCTCTGGTGTTTCCTTTATTCCATACATTTCTATTGCTTTTGTGAAAACATCAATCTGCCTTAGCCCTTTTATGCCCTTCCACCTTTCATCCACATTTACCCCATACTCATTGAGAACTTTCTCATCAGCACTCTCATGTACAGGCTCGGTATCGGATATTACCCCATCCATATCAAAAAGCACGGCCTTGAACATATACAAAACCAAAATGAAAAAATAAGGAATTGCTTTACTCCACAGTGACTTTTCCAGTTGCTTTCAGAAGGTTGCCTGCAGCCCAGAACAGCCTGTACTCAAATGAGTCTGTTGCAGTAATTTCAGCATCGTATCCATCCCCAGGCATAAGTATTGGTGCGCTTTGCCATGCTGGGCTTATTATGCGCACTCCACTAGGGTGTGTTCCTTCCTTTGCAACCTCAAAATGTAGTTTTACAAGGTCTCCTTTGTTTACCTTAACTTCGCTTGGCTCAAACCCTGTATCACTAACTTTGATTGTAAACTCTCTTACAGGCTGTCCTTTCTCACCTTTGACTGTAAATACGATCTCATTGCTCCATATGTGTTTTCCCTCAACAACTGTGTGCGCCCTCGCATAATATGTCCCAGGCTCAGTTATCTGTACAGCACCATTAAACTCTCCTGGCACAGTCAAAGCCTTGCCGGATGATTCTTCAATCATAAGGTTATAGTTTGTGTTTTCTGGGGAGGTCTTTTCATCAACTATAGGTGTACTTATCTTACCGTAATGCACTGCAGTGTGCGATACGGTACCCTTTGCACCGCTTACTGACCACCTGAACAATGCATTCTCTCCAGCATTGAGCTCAGTGGGATACTCGATGAAAGCAATCTTTGGGGTTTCTTTGAAAACATCAGTAACAGGTTTTTGCACTTCTTTCTCTCCACCCTCTTCCTTCCCAGGTGTTGTCTGGGTTGTTTCACCCTGTCCGATGCACCCTAACATTAGCATAAAAAGCAGTATAATTGGAATCACAAATATATACCTCATCAAATCACCATTTGCAATAATATTATATACAACTATTTTTTAAACTTTGGTGATGATCTTAGATATATGAGATATGTTATCAAGCATATAGATGTGGCCAGGGCAGCAAAGGTGTGCTCATTAGTACACATGTTATTTTTCCTTCTTGTTGGGCTTGTTTATGGAGGTGTGCTTGCCATAATCTCGCTTGTTAATTTGTTAAGTGCCGGCACTGACCTTGTTGTTGGTGGTATAAGCCTTGCAATAACCCTGCTTTCCTTCATAATACTACCAGTAGTGGGAGCTATATATGGCGCGGTTTTAGGTGCAGTGCTATCATTTACGTACAACCTTGTTGTTGAGTATAGTGGTGGCTTATTGGTGGATGTGTTTGAAACACCTCAGAAACAACCAGTGCAGAAGCAGGCACCCCAACCAGTGCAGAAGCAATCAACCCCGCAACAATCTTAACATTCATGATGTCCAATGAGCATATTTTCAACCGATGCATAAGCAATCAACCCGCAACAATCTTAACATTCATGATGTCCAATGAGCATATTTTCAACCGGTGCAGAAGCAATCAACCCCGCAACAATCTTAACATTCATGATGTCCAATGAGCATATTTTCAACCAGTGCATAAGCAATCAACGCAGCAACAATCTTAACGTTCCTGGTGGTCAATGAGCATATTTTCAACCGGTGCATAAGCAATCAACCCAGCAACAATCTTAACGTTCCTGGTGGTCAATGAGCATATTTTCAACTGATGCATAAGCAATCAACCCAGCAACAATCTTAACGTTCCTGGTGGTCAATGAGCATATTTTCAACCGGTGCATAAGC
>JBMFNT010000022.1:0-13335 GCA_049970015.1 Candidatus Micrarchaeia archaeon | reverse complement strand
GTTTGGAGATGGGTATATCGGAAAGAAGCAGTTGAACATTCATGTTCCAATATATATGGCATTAAGAAAAGGAGATAGAATAATAAAAGCGCTTATTTCGGAAAGACATGCATACATAATGACATTGCAAGGAAAGGTGGAAGCATTCATGGCAGGGGACAAGGTAAGTCTTATTTCAAATGGCGGCTATGGAATAGTTAAGAATGCAAAGAATGCAAAATGGGAGGTATATGACACGGGAAAATATGATATATTATGCATAAAGGATGGAAAGAAGTATGTGCATTTTATCAGCATTTATGATGGGATCATTGCTTACAGAAAAAAAGATTCTCTATGCGACAGTACACGTAAGATGGAAAAGTCTGTAAGAGATGTTTTTAATTCCGCAATAAACAAGGACCTAGACGAGGTATATGAAGCATTTGTGAGACGGGAGGAAGAAAACTTGAAAAAAGGAATATCAACGAAGAAAGATATACGACCCATACTGAAAACGCAAAACCAATAAAAGCTTACTTATTTTAAAGAGAGATTACTATTGTGGAATATAATGCAGGGGTGGCAGAGCCTGGTCAAATGCGCTAGCTTGAGGGGCTAGTGGCTTAGCGCCTGCGTGAGTTCAAATCTCACCCCCTGCATATTTGAGTAATGTAAGTGAGGTGGAAATACATACTATTATAAATGTTTTGGTCTGAACTTAACTATCACGACAGCAATAGGCCTTTTTGCTGGCTGGTTGCGAAGGTGAGTTTATGTCTATGAGAAAAGGTACTGAAAAAGAAGATCTGAGAAAACTTATTGTGCTTTGTGAGAAAAGTGGGAAGAGAAACAAGGTTGCATTGTGGAGATATGCTGCAGAGCTGTTGTCCTTACCTAGGAGAAGAAGTGTTGTAGTTAATGTTGGGAAGATTGCAAGAATTTTGGGAGAGAATGAAGTTGCGCTTGTGCCTGGAAAGCTGCTTGGCGATGGAATAATAGAGAGGAAGCTGAGGATCGCTGCATACTGCTGGACACCTACTGCCAAGAAAAGGGTTGAGGATGCTGGTGGGGAAGTGATGTGTATAGAGAAGCTTATTGAGATGAATCCAAAGGCCACAAATGTACGTATAATGAGGTGAGACAAATGGTAAAAGAGAGTAAGGTCAAGGTTATTGATGGTGATGGATTAATACTTGGCAGGGTTGCATCTTATGTTGCAAAACATGCTATGAAGGGGGAAAGTTTTAGGATTATAAATGCGGAAAAGATGGTTATAAGCGGGGATAGAAAAAACATTGTTGCAAAGTATGTGAAAAGAAGAAATATGAAGAATAAAGCAAACCCGGAACATTCACCAAAATGGCCAAAGAGACCTGACTTGCTGGTCAAGAGGGTTATAAAAGGGATGCTGCCCGTTGGAAAGACATCTGGAAGGATGGCACTTAAGAATGTCAGGGCATACATTGGTGAAGAAACTGTAGATGGGGAAAGAGTAAAGCTTAACGATTCATTTAAAAAGGATAAGCTCAGTAAATACATCACTGTGCTTGAGCTGTGCAGGGCATTGTCATATAAGTGTTGAGGTGGTTGGATGGCTGCAAGAAAAAAGATTACTCAAGGAAGGGATGAGAAGAAAAAAGAGGAAAGGGCAGCAAAGGAGACATCAGCTAAAGTAAAAGAGCCAGTTGTTGTTAGGAGCAAGAGAAAAGAGGCCGTCAGCAGGGCATACATAAGAAAAGGAAATGGGATTGTGCGGATCAATGGAATGAATATTGCTGCAATTAATAATCAATATGTTAAATCACTCATCATGGAGCCTCTAAGCTTGGCAGATGATAAACTGGTTAAAAGTGTGGATATAGATATAAATGTATATGGAGGAGGGGTTATGGGGCAAGCACAGGCTGCACGGAGTGCAATTGCAAGGGCATTGGTGGCATACACAAATGATATGGGGTTGAGAGAGAAGTTCTACAAGACAGATAAGTTCCTTGTGGTAGAAGATTCGAGAAGAGTTGAACCAAAGAAGTATAAAGGACCGAAGGCGCGTGCAAGGTTCCAGAAATCCTACAGGTGAGGTGGTTTGTATGATGTTCCCAGTAAGATGTTTCACATGCGGTGCGGTTGTTGCAGACAAGTATGAGGAGTACAGAAAGAGGGTAGGGAATGGTGAAAACCCAAAAGATGTGTTGGATTCAATGAAAATAAGCAGGTACTGTTGTAGGAGAATGTTCCTAACCCATGTAGATAATGTTAAAGAAATTATAAGGTTCTCTAGGTTTTAATCCTTCGATTTTTAAATTTTGTTTGCTTATTCTTTGACTTATGGGGCTGTGGGCTAGCCTGGCTATGCTACCAGCTTTGGGAGGCTAGATAAGAATACAATATATATGTGTGATTGTATAATCCAGAAAAGCTGGTGACCCCAGTTCAAATCTGGGCAGCCCCATCTAATCTATTGCAAGTAAAATGTATAGTCTCTGCAAAACTACATAATCTTTGGTGCAGCTTTCTTAGGCAACCCGAAGAAAGGTGCCCCAAAGAAAGGTGCCTTTGAACTCTCGACCTCCCGATTATCAGTCGGGCGCTCCACCAGGCTAAGCTACTGGCCCATTTAGCAATCATTAAAATAAGTAAAAGTTAAAAAATAGTGGTAAAAAGAATCACAACCCAAAGAAGAACTTCCTATTCAGGTGTTTTGTGTAAACATACAAGCTATCCTTAAAAACAGAATCCTCCCCATAGTATACTTTTGCTTTTGCTATTCCATTTACTAATCCTCTACTAACACCATAATGCAGTGGATCCTTCTGAATTACATCAACAAGCTCATTGGGCATCCTAAACTTTCTTGGCCGTATTGCACATATCCTTTCATCCTTAACAAAAATATCCATGTTATCAATTTCCTCTTTTATGAACTTCTCAATATGAGAACCCATACGTACAAAAGGCCCTTCAAACATTTTGGCACGTGGCAGACGACTGTGAACAAGTTCAAACAACATATAACACTTGCCGTTGTGCACTTCTGCAGTTTGGTGCGTGCAATCAAACCCTTCACTGTCAAACGCCGTTTCAATCCCTAACAATGTCTTCCTTATCTCGCCCCATAATATATCAGCTACTCTATCAGGGGCATCAAACTCAAAAAGCACAAAAAAAGTCTCACGCTTCCTTATACTATCAAGCACCTCCGATTCATTCATAATACGAAGTGTTTCAAAAAACCTATCTGCCGATGGGTTCATAAAGAATATATGCGCAGCCGTGATAAACTTTGAGAGTGAATGTGTGCTTACTGGAGCTGCAACATTGCGCCTCTTATCAACAGGATCAGTCACTATAAAAGACTGGTTTTTGAATAATGTTCTGAGCAACCGTTCGCTCCGTGTTCCATTCATATCAATCGCAACAGGGTACTTCCAGTTCCTGGATGCCAAGATAAGATCATAAAAAGAGCCATACTTCATTATGAGTAGCTCGCACAGGTACCCTGAAAACCCGCCTGTTTTTATTTCTGCACCATATATACCTAACCTCTTCAAGAACACTTTCAATATCCGTACATCATCCTTCTGTTCTTCAGTTATGTGTTTAAGGACATACCTTGTGTGGAGTTGGGTTCTGTCAACTGCAGTTTTTATTTTTACTTCCTCTCCCTCTTTTATCATATAACTCGGTACAATATCAACATGATGTCCTCTGTATTCACCACGCAGGTATGGGTGCTGTGCATATGCAACCTCCCACTTCTCCAAAAGCTGTTTACCCCATTCGAATGTAAGCTCCTGCATCTTTTCAACAGGGTACGTATGTGGAAATAGAAGAAACACATCAAAATCAACATCATCCCTGATATAAGTGCCTTTTGCAAATGACCCCATCAGTTCTACTGTTACCTCTGTAGGAGATATTTTATTTAGCGCATCTGCAAAGTGTCTTGCTATTGAACACAATTTCTCATGTGTTTCCTGAGTAGGCTTAATCTTTTCTAGTATTACCTTACGGATCTCAAGCCATTTTTCTCTTGTGAATTCTTCCACCATCATCTCACCGGATATGCACTATAACCGCGCGATTTTAAAACCTTTGAGAAGTTTTCTGCATACGGACCAAACACATAGACTTTCTTTGGGTTGCTGTACTCAACATACTCAAGCAATCCATTAAAATCTGAGTGATCACTGAACGGCAATGCTATATCATAGTAATCATTTGGAAATTTAATATTCCATCCACTCAGAGAGCCAAAGAAACACATCTTTTTGTAATGGTTTGACAGCATAACCCTCAGTTCTGGCCTGAACATTGACTTTGGTATTATACCAACAAAATTACCTTTAAACATATCTTGCGCATCAGGTGAACTTGAACTGACATATCTAAGCCTCTGACCGTACTTAGAGTAAACCTCATTCACTTTTGCAATCTCCTCAGTTACTATAGGAGTGATATCACAATACTCATTGAGAATCTTGTTAAGCTCCTGTGCCTTGCCCTTTGCATACACTGCAAATATGACATTTCCATAATAAAGCCTACTTAATACTTCGCGCCGAATCTGCTGTGCAATATCTTCTTTCTTAGGGAACTGAAACTCACTCGAGCCATACGTTGCCTCGATCAACAATGTATCACACTCGGGAATTTCCGCGCCATTAAACGTAAATCCTTCTTCTGTGCATATGTCACCAGTATAAACAAAAACACCATCATCTCCAACAACCTGAATCTGTGTTGCACCTAACATATGGCCTGCGTTATAAAGCTGTACATTCCTAAGTGGAACCACCTCACTAGTGTTCAGGCCAGCTATATCAATAGTTTGTTTGGATGCAAGCACCTTGCCATTCTTTTTCCCATTAATATGATCGGAATGCGCGTGAGATATGTACGTGATGTCTCCAGAAACGTCCAGACCGAGAACTTCTCCATTTATCTGTATCCTTGCCACATCCTTAAAGAACATGATTTCTATTCGTTAGGTATATTTTTAATTATTACAGGGCTCATACATCTGATGACTGGCTACATAAAAGAAGGAAGTGTGTGCATAAAAGCAGATAAAGGAGTATTCTACAACCCAGAGATGGAGATCAGCAGGGATATCCTGAGTGCCGCTATTGGGTGTATCGCAATAACGAATTTTTGTGATGGCCATTCCGCAACAGGTATAAAGGCAATACGTGTTAAGAAAGAAAACCCTCACGTTGATGTTGTGTATGCAGTGGACATTAGCAGGAAAGCATGCAACAATATACGTAGAAATATACACCTCAACAAAATGAAGAACATACGGGTAGTGAACCGTGATATTAAACATTTTCTCATGGAAAACAATTTTGATTTTGTTGAGATTGACCCGTTCGGAACACCCGTGCCGTATCTGTGCGCATTATCTGAGTCGTGCTCTTGGAAAAAGAGAGGGTTCTTCTCTGTAACTGCCACTGACACAGCTGTGCTATGTGGCCCTGAAGTCCGCGCATGTAGACGTGAATATGGCTCAGTACAATTACGTGCAGAGAATGTACACGAGAATGGGCTAAGAATACTTATATCAAAAATACATAATACGTTTATGGAAAAAAACATTGCTGTTCTTCCAATATTTTCACTGTCACACAAACATTATCTGAAAGTATTTTTTGAGTATGTGCGGAGTGCAAAATCTTGTGATATGTCTGCAGACCTTACAGGAAACCTAGCATACTGCGCAAACTGCTTCAACAGGTGGTATATTGAGCCTGGTGAATCCAGCACCTGTAACCTCTGTGGGAAAAAGAGTGGTGTGTATGGGCCATTCTGGAGAGGGCTGCTGAACAGTAGTGGATTTATCGGTCAGGTCAAAAAAGAGATTGCAAGAAGAGGGTACAGGCACACGGAAGAGGAACTCAGGTTGCTTGACAAGATAGAATATGAGAACTTTCCTGGCATGTGCTATGATCTACACAAAGTATTTAGTGGAAAACATGTGCCTTCAACTAAATGTATCATAGATAAGCTGAAAGAGTGTGGGTTTGAGGCCGCGCAAACACATTACAAAAGCTGGATAATAAGGACAAATGCTACAATCAAAGAAATAATGGCTGCTGGAAAGGATTAGATCTTTAGGCCTATCTTTCTTGCTATTTCCTTATACCTGTTCCTTATTGTAACCTCAGTTACCCCCAACGCCTCGGCAATCTCATTCTGTGTTCTTTTTTCATTGTTAAGCTCGCAAGCAATGTATACTATAGCTGCTATCATACCTTGCGGCCCTCTTCCAATAATCAGATCTTTTTCCACTGCTTTTTTGTAGAGCTCATTAATCTTGTCACCAGTCTTTTTAGACAGCCTAAGTCGTGCAATTGCACGGGGTATGAGCTGTTCTGGACCACCCAGTGGCACCTTAATGTTAAGCTCGCTTGCTATGAACCTAAATGTCCTTCCAATCTCTTTTCTATCAACCCCTGATGCTTGGGCAACCTCATCAAGCGTCCTGGGTATGCCATGCTTTCTACAAGTGGCATACAATACTGCACTTACCACATTTTCTATAAGGCGCCCCCTTACAAGACCTTTCTCAGCAACCTGTCTGTACATGAACGCGGCATCCTCACGTACCTCTTTTGACAAGCCTAAGTAGGATGCCATCCTATCCAACTCGTTAAGCGCTATTGCAAGGTTTCTTTCTATTGAGGTAGAAATTGAGGTGCGCTTGTGCCACTTCCTTATCCGTGACAATTGCGCAACCTTCTTACCAGATATTTTTACACCACGTATGTCACGGTTGTAAAGGTCGATCTCAGTTGTAAGGCCTTTGTCCGGTCGGATGTATTTTATGGGGGAGCCCCCCCTTGCTTTAGATTTCAGCTCTTCACTAGAGTATACCCTCCATTCAGCACCCAGCTCTAGCATGTGCTCATCAATCACAAGGCCACAATCAACGCACACTATCTCCCCATGCTCATAGTCACGTGCTATCCTCCTACTCCCGCAATTAGGACATACCAGTTGCCTTGTTCCTTGAGAAGACGTGCTATCCCTCTTACTTGAATTAGCCATGGAATAAACATAATCGTAAAGTTTATAAAATTATTACTAAATTAAGATGAGGGGCAACCAATAAATAGAAAGCAGTTATATAAATGTTCTAAATATGATATAGAAACTTACGGTGGTAATGATTGAGATATGTACAGAAAAGCACTGCCGAAATCCACATTCCAGAAAAGCTTATTGATCAGGTTATTGGACAAGAGAAATCTGTTGAGTTGATCAAGAAAGCGGCAAAGCAAAAAAGGCATATCCTGCTTGTTGGGCCCCCGGGCACGGGTAAGAGTATGCTTGCACAGGCAATGTCCGAGCTTTTGCCTTCAGAAGAGTTGGAAGATGTGCTCGTCTACCCAAACCCGGACGATGAAAATAACCCAAAAATACGCGTCGTGAAGACATACCTAAACAAAGAGGACATAAACAAGAATGTTGTGGGACAGGGTAGAAGAATACTGCACGAGGCAAGAAAGAATGCAATGATGCAGACTACAACCTCAATCTCGCCATTAGGAATCATATTGCTTATAATAGGTATATTATTGGTGGCAAGTTTTGTATACCAGCAGGTTGGGGAAGGCGCTGCCAATATAATCGCTGCTGCAGTGCTTGGGATATTTATATTGACAGCAGTATGGATGTTCGTTTCACAGCTATCAAAGAAGATATCACAAATAGGAGTGTACAATGAGCCCAAGCTTATTGTGGACAATAGCTTCAGGAGGACTGCCCCTTTCATTGAGGCAACTGGTACAAAAGCTGGTGCATTATTCGGTGATGTGAAACATGACCCATTGCAATCAGGAGGACTTGGCACGCCAGCCCATCTACGGGTCGAAGCTGGGGCAATACATAGGGCTAACAAAGGGGTGCTGTACATAGATGAGATTGCAATGCTAAGCCCAAAATCACAACAGGACTTATTATCCGCAATGCAAAACAAAAAGTTTGCAATAACAGGTCAAAGCGAGCAAAGCTCTGGTGCGCTTGTCAGGACAGAGCCAGTACCCTGCGACTTCCTGCTCGTGGCTGCTGGTAACCTGCAAGACATGTCAAAAATACATCCCGCACTTAGGTCAAGGATCAAAGGTTATGGGTACGAGATATACATAAATGATACGATGGATGATACTAAGGAAAATCAGGCAAAGATTGCAAGGTTTGTTGCACAAGAGGTTGTAAAAGATGGAAAGATACCTCATTTCTCCAATGAGGCTATTGAGGAGATTATCAGGATTGCAAGGAAGATGTCTGGGAG
Organism: Candidatus Micrarchaeia archaeon; assembly: GCA_049970015.1. Lineage (GTDB taxonomy): Archaea > Micrarchaeota > Micrarchaeia > CAILAH01 > CAILAH01 > JBMFNT01. Next base: position 5,060 of record JBMFNT010000022.1, on the reverse strand, counting down.
AAAAGGAAAACTTACACTAAGATTGAGAGAGCTTGGGGGCATTGTCCGCGCAGCTGGAGATATTGCAGTAGATCACAAAAAAAATATTGTTGATGTTGAGGAGGTTGTTCAAGCTCAAACGGTTGCATCATCTCTTGAGCAGCAGATTGCAAACAAGATTGTGGAATTCAAAAAGGAATATGAGGTGTTTTCAAGCAAAGGGTACTCTGTTGGAAAAGTTAATGGGCTTGCCGTCATTGGTGATGGAAACTCTGGCCTAATCCTTCCAATAGAAGCAGAGATAGGTGCAGCAAGTTCAAGACAAGAAAATCGTATAATCGCAACAGGTAAACTGGGTGAGATTGCAAAAGAAGCTGTTGAGAATGTTTCGGCAATCATAAAAAAGCATATGGGTAGCACAATAGAAAACAAGGATATTCATATACAATTTCTTCAGACATATGAAGGTGTTGAAGGGGACAGTGCAAGCATAAGCATTGCTTGTGCGGTGATCTCTGCGCTTGAAAATATACCTATAAAACAGGATATTGCTATGACAGGTTCGCTCAGCGTGCGTGGGGAGGTACTCCCGGTTGGAGGGATTACTGCCAAGGTTGAGGCTGCTATAGATGCCGGGATGAGAGAGGTTATAATACCGTTCAGCAATAGGGAGGATGTCGTGCTGAGTAAGAAGAAATTGAAGAAGGTGCGTATCATTCCTGTAAAAACATTCAAAGAAGTTTTGCAGCATGCACTTCGCAATTCCGCAAAAAAACAAGCGCTTCTCAAAATGCTTTGATCTAATTAAATATGTTTTGACATGTACGGCCCATCTAATGTATAACCGAGTTTTCTATAGTATCCTCGTACACCAACCCCGCTTATTACTAATAGTTTATTACAGTCCAGTTCATCTCTAGATATTCTCTCAGCTTCTTCCAAAAGCCGCCTGCCAAAGCCCATATGCTGAACAACTGTTGGGCCATCTTCACGCTTTCCGATCTGTTGCATATGCCCATAAACATGAAGCTCGCGTATGCCAGCAGAATTTTCAGTTATCTCACTGCGCATACATGTCGAAGGTTTTCTTAACCTGAGGAATGCAAAAATCAGCCCTGTTTTTTTATCCTCAAAACTTATGAAATATTCCTCCCCATCACTTGCCTTATATTTTCGGATCATTAGCTCAGGTGAGAGATCCGTGTAATCAATCTTTCTCTTCAACACATTAAGACCAAACTCCCGATAACGTATCTCCTGAGGTATTATCCCTTTTTTGACAATCTTATCCTCAACAATCTGTCTCAAGTTGCTTTTTTTAACGCCATCTTCTATTAGATATGCTGGAATATCCCTCTGTATTCGCATGACACGCACATAGTATGGAATATATCTATATGCTTCAGAGATCACCTCTGCAGATTCTTCACTAGAATATGGCCTTATCTTTCCTTCCTTCCACTCTTCATACATCTTTGTACCTTTCATTATAAGCAATGGATATATCTTTAGCATATCTGGTTTGTATTTGTCATCATTGAACAATTCACGAAACATCTCTACATCTCTCTGAGGGTTTGAATATAAGCCTGGCATCATGTGATAACAAACCTTAAGTAAGAAATCCTTTGCAAGGCGGGTTGATTCCCACACATCCTCTATAGAATGTCCTCTGTTTGTTCTGGCAAGTATACTCTGATCAAGCGTCTGCACACCTATCTCCACACGTGTTGTACCAAACCTGAGCATTGAGTTTATATGCGCTTCCTTACACCAGTCTGGCCTGGTCTCTATAGTCAAACCAACGCATCTGTGGACTGCAGACTCGTTCCTGTGGATCGCTTCCTCAATCGAAGTACAAGGATGCTCATTAAGAGCATTATACATATCTAAAATAAATTTGTCCTGATACTCCTGTGGCTGTGAAAGGAATGTGCCTCCCTGTATAATGATCTCGCATTTATCAGTGGGATGTCCAATTTCAAATAACTGGTTTATGCGTGCCCTAACCTGCCTACCAGCATCAAACATGTTCTGGATACCGCGCATTGTCGCCGGCTCAAACCCTGTGTATGAATTGGGAGCATATTTACCTTTAGGACAGTATGTGCACCTGCCATGAGGACAATCACTCATGCTCATTATTGCAATGTTTGCTATACCGCTTATTGTTCGCATAGGTCTTTTTCGTAGCACGTCCAATCGTATATTTAGATTTCTAAAACGTGCACGTTGTATCAACTCAGAATTACGTATAAATATTGGTAAATGGTACTTATCACATACCTTTCTTTTCAACCTCTCAATATCTGCATCCTTATTTACAATAATTGCATCCAGGATCTCATCTATGGCCATCAAACGGTTGTTTACACATTCGCCACTATCAGTCATATAATCAGCAACCAATTTAGATGATTGCGCTTTTTAACCTTTTGTGAGCGAGAAATCCAACATGCTTGCCCACATCTTTTAGGGGGTATGTCATGGTTTGCCTAATACATGTACATAAACAGTTCTTTTTCGTGGCCCATCAAATTCGCACAGAAGTATTCTCTGCCACGTACCCAGCTTAAGAAGACCTCCGGAAATCAAAAGAACAACAGATGGGCCAAAAAGAGCACTTCTCAAATGTGCAGTTGCATTATCATCTATTTTGTTGTGCGCATAATCGTTATCCTCTTTAATGATATGTTCAAACATCCTTAACATATCCTGCTCGAGGTTTGGCTCATACTCATTTATGATGAGTGCAGATGTAGCGTGAGGTACATAAACAACACATATACCCTCCTCCACACCCATCTCCCTAACAACAGTTTCAACCTTGCCTGTAATATCAACTATTTCATGCTTGCCAGAAGTTGTAATCTGGAACTCAAACATTGTTAAACACCTTACTTACCCTTCTTTGCATCATTTATCGTCTTTGAAAATGCATTTACCTTCTTCTCAACATCAGATATATTCTCAACAACAGTTCCAATCTGGATCATATCTGCACCTGCCCGTACAATGTCACGCGCTTCATCAATAGTTCTTATGCCACCTGCAACCATGTACGGCAAAGTTGTGGCCTTACGCACTGCACGAACCATCTCAGGAGGTATTGGGCCTAACTCGCTCGCAGACCCTGCATCTGTAAATACTAAATGATTGCCTGCTAGTTCACCTGTCAGTGCAAGCGCAGCTGCGATCTTGGGCTTATTCCTCGGAATCAGTTTTGCATCTCCAATCCACCCCACAGTTCCACCCGGCTCAACAACTATATACGCAGTCGGGATTGACTCTATGTTATACTGGCGTATAATTGGCGCGCCTAACATCTGCGCCTGTCCCAGCCAGTATGGGTTTCTTGAATTCAATAATGTAAGAAAATAGATCGCATCCGCATACCGTGTAATAGTGCCAACATTTCCAGGAAATAAAATTATTGGTACTGAGATATTTTCCTTTATTTCTTTGGCAACGCTGTCAAGAAGCTCTCCCTGCACACTTGTGGAACCACCTATGGCAATAATGTCTGCACCAGCCTCGGCAGCAGAAATCCCTGTCCTAATTGCAATATCTGGGGATTGATAATCCACCGGGTCAATCACGATAGAAAGTATTGCACTGCCATTTTCTATCTTGTCTGTTAAGTACTGCTCAACCTTACCTATGCGCATCAGATCACCACACAAATAATCACATTAAAGTTTATAACCATCCAATTTCCTGTCTTTTTGAACCAAGGAATACAAAATGCCTCTTTTATTAAGACATACTGCTTTCCCCATACCATCACTACCCTTTACAATGACCAGCCCATCTTCACATTTAGCATAAGATGGTATGGCTACATTTGCGCCGCAATATAATTCATTGATCAAGCGCTCTTCAAGCACAACATAATTTTTTGTGGCGAGATGCCCAAAGGCCAAGACAAAATCTAAAGATGGTTTTGTGCCGTACAAAGAGTTAAGTTTACCTGCGAGCATTCCCCTCCTCTGCACACGGCCATAGCTCACTTCATTTATGCTTGAACTGCAAACATAAACCTTGTTTTTCTTTTCATCAAAAAAATGATCGTTACCAACATAAATCCCAAAACGTTTCACAATATAACTTTCAAACACTCCCATGCATACCACCCTTCTTTATCTTTGCAACAAAAAATTTCTCGTCAAGCTCAAAACGCCTCACAAAATCATCAACTGCACTATTACTGGAAATCCCATTCTCACTTGGAAATGGTAAAGAGATATTTTCAACTATCGCATCATCCCGTTTTGAAAGCAAATGTTCTATAACCATCTCGTTCTCTTCCATCGTGGTTGTACAAGTGGAGTATACAAGCGTGCCACCATCGATGAGTAAATCATAACCTCTCAAAATCAATGATTTTTGCAAACGCGAAAGTGAGTTGATACGGTTTTGTGAATAATCGTAAACTGCCTTGCGTGAACCAAGGCTGCTGCAAGGTGCATCAACAAGTACTTTTGTGAATTTCATATTGCCTGGAAACTTACTGCCATCATAGTTTGTAACCACAATGTTTGTTATGCCTAGCCTATCTATATGGCTCACAAGACTCTTAAGCCGCATGTAAGACGCATCATTTGCTACTAATATTCCTTTGTTCTGCATATGCATTGCGGCCTGGGTAGCCTTGCTGCCAGGTGCTGCACAAAGGTCAAGCAACACATCATTTGGTAATGGGTTCAGCAAAAATACTGGTACCATAGAGGATAATGATTGTACATAAAAATAACCAAGCATGTACTCGATCGTCTTGCTAACATTATAGGAATCAACAAAGAATGCATACTTGTACCAATCAACCGGCTCAACATTATATTTAGACATCCTATTACGAAATTCATCATAACCCATTCGTAATGAATTGCAGCGTATGTAGACCATCAAAACCAGGGAATTTCAGGAATATGAATTAAATAAATTTTCTCAATTAATATCAATCAAATGGGCCTGTAGTCGAGTGGTTAAGACGCTCGCCTCACAAAGCCAACCGCAGGGGGTTCCACCCCCTACCGGTTTCCTTGGGAAGACAACCGCGGGGGGAAGTATCCCCCCTCAGT
>JBMFNT010000021.1:0-13342 GCA_049970015.1 Candidatus Micrarchaeia archaeon | reverse complement strand
TCTTCTTCCTCTTTCATTCCAGCCTTTTTCCTTAAATCACCCAAGTTTTCCTTGACCCATTCCTTGAGTGCATTCCGCGTATCAATGCCGAAGTATCCATCTTCCTTCACATCAACAAGCTTTTGGAGTTTCTTAATTGCTTCTTCGGTTTCTTTTCCATATATGCCATCCACCCTAATCTTTTTCCCTTTTATATACCCATACTCAACAAGCCTGTTGTATATCTCCTGCACATATGCAATCTCAACATTGTAATGTTCTCCCCTTGCACCGCCTATATACCCCTTACCTTTATACCTCCCAGGGCTCTTATAATCCAGAGACAGGAGTTTATTGTACAGCTCATCAAGATCCTCTTTTTCCTCTGTAAGCATCTTGCTTGCCCCTTCAACAATTTTAGTTCCTGATATGGGCTTAAGCGGCTTAAGCTTCCTGACAGGCACTTCTTCCTCTTTTTTAGCAACCTTTGAGGGTACTACATCAAGCTTTACTTTTTCTTCTTTCATTACTAACTTTTCCATTGCTATATCAGTCAGCCTGTTAAGCTCATCAAGAGATGGAGTCATTCTGTAAGCAGCACCGTAAGCATTTTTTATAGCATCCTTCATAATCTCTCGAGTAACCTTCTCCGTTTCCCCAGCTTTTTTCACGGCATATTGAACCGCAAGAGTGATGAGTTGCTCCTCATTAATTTGTCTTTGCGCCATATAAACACCACTATTAATTAGGTTTTATGATTTATAAATATTATTTCTCTTTTGCATCTATGAATGAGCCGCACTTGTAACACTTGAAAGAATAGTTAGCAGCAGTTTCGAAGGTGTACTCCTCCTTACAACCAACACACAAAAAGAGAAGAGGGGATTCAACGGGCTTAGAATCAGAAACTACTGTATGTTCATAACAACAATCTGAAGCATTCAGGAACTGCTTCAGCTTCTTATGCTTCAGTGTCCAGATGTAAGTGTACTTTCCAGTATCATCATCAAAAGACCTTTTGTACTCGATCAGGTTATAGTTGAACAGCCTATTCAGCACTGCACGTATCCTTGAAGGCTTTACCCTTATCCTCTTTGATATTGACTCGGCTGATACAGGTTTCTTAAGGTATGGGAGTATAACCATAAACAGCTCCCCAAAGCACTCCGTTGCCTTCTCTTTCACATCTGCATTTTTCATTATATATTCTACATCTACCATAACAATACCTTTATAATAATATGTATTTTCCCATTTAAAAACCTTCCTTTTTTTGGATAAATATCAGAGAACTCTGCGCAAAATATTATAAGCTTAACTCAAAATCTATTAAAAATTTATAACATTTCTCAGATTTTTACACCAAATGCCGAAAATGCTTTTTCTTACCCAAAATTGCGCGGTATTACCCCCTTATTCTTAAGCCATTCAACTTGTATTGGAGTATACTTCCACACTATATCTCCCTTAGAATTATCTATCTCCCATGGGATTATTAAGACAACATCATTCATCTTAATCCAAGCTCGGCGTTTCAGCTTACCCGGCACTCTTACAATCCTCTCCTTTCCATCTATACAGGATACACGCATTCTGCTCCCACCCAACAAAGCAGTAACTACTGCAAGTATTTCTCCCTCGCGTGGCATTCTTACACGCACTATCTCCTCTTGCACATCTCTTTTTTCCATGGTATTACAACCTCACAGGTGCCTGTGCACCGCATGCCTCACATTTCATCATGAAGATGTTCCTGTCCACCTGCTCAAGGTGTGTGTCATATCCACCACAAGTCTTGCATTTAACAAACCTTTCAACGAACTCATGTATTTTTGATGCGAGAAGCCTCTCATCAACCTTCCCATTGAATATGAGGCGTTTTCCATCTATACTGCTTGGGACGGCAAGCTCCTTTGACAGATATTTTGACACCTCTTTTGGCTCCCTCCGTATGGTTGTACACAGGTCTCCAAAATTCTTTACAATCGTCTTATTTCCTTGTGCTAGCACTTCTATGTTTGGAAGCTCAAACCTTCCGGTATACTCCTCTCTTTTTGGAACATTTTTATATGCTCTCTCCAAAAGTATATCGTAATCTTCAGGCATTGGATTATTTCAACACAGCAACATATAAAAAGTTATGAGTGAGTTTATGGATGAAAATATACAAAAACTTCTCAATGGATGTTTTGTTGTTATTGATAAGCCACGCGGGCCTCCAAGCGCACAGGTCAGCAATTGGGTACGTGACATTCTTTGTGTAAGTAGGAGCGGGCACATAGGTACGCTTGACCCGAAGGTATCAGGTGTGCTCATAATTGCACTTGGAAAGGCAGTAAGGCTGAGCAGGTTTTTGAGTGGGCAGGATAAGGAATACATAGCAGTTATGCACCTTCACAAGGATGTACATATAGGATTGATTGAGGATGTTTTGAATAGATTTGTAGGTGAGATAGTACAGAAACCTCCTGTTAAAAGCGCAGTTGCAAAACGCCCAAGGAAACGGAAGGTTTATTCAATCAATATACTTGAGAAGAAGGGGCGCGATGTATTAATCCATGTCTTCTGTGAAGGTGGCGTCTATGTAAGAACGCTTATACATAGCATAGGCAAGGAGATTGGCTGCGGTGCAAACATGACTGAGCTGAGAAGAATACGGAGTGGAAGTGTTGGTGAAGGGCAGGCACACACATTGTATGAGTTGAAGGATGCAGTTTGGCTTTGTGAGAATAAAGGAGATTGTACACGCCTCTCAGACATGTTGATACCACCTGATGCACTTCTCAACCTCCCATCAATCACAGTGAAAGATACAGTACTCCCATCCATTGCGTACGGTTCGCCTATATACAGGAAAGGTATCTTAAAATACCCAGACAATGTGAAAAGGGATGATTTTGTTAAAGTGTATTCTGAGAATGGGGTTTTTTGTGGTGTGGCACAAGTATCAGATGGCCCAGAAATGTACGCAAAGATGCGCATAAACTGGCTAAATGCAAAGGAGTTTGGCAAGAAGTGGAAACCTCTCAAACCACTATAAGTGTTTAATTATTTTCTCCATTCTTTTTGCATTTTCCCATATCCGTACGGCCTCTTCTTTGCTTACTTTTTTTCCTTTGATCAGCCATGGCTTCCTCCTTTCAATCTTCCTTATTATCTTTTCCAGTACATCATCTCCTTTGAACAACCCTTCCTTCTCACATATGTGTGCAAGCACGAGCGCATCCCATATCACATCTCCTATTTCCTCGCTTAAGTTCTCATAATCTTTTTTTTCTATTGCGCTTTTTACCTCATCAACCTCACCCACAAGCTCATTTACATACTCTTCCGGTTTTTTCTCACCGCACCAAGGGCAAAGCTTTACATTAGTCTTTGCAAGGTTCAACAATCTTTCACTTTTTCTGCTTCCGGCAATCCTTTCCTTTATTATTGTAGTTTTGTACTTATCAGGCATTTTTGAACATTCATCGTACACTACGTGTATACCATTCTTTTTACAGTAATCTAACAACCTATCTGGCACTCTCTGGTCATAACCGATGAATATCACATCTGGCCGTATTTTTCTTATGGGGGCAAGCATATCCCTTTCATTTCCCAATACCGCTTCATCAACAACCCTGAGCGATCTTATCATTTCTAACCTCTCCTTTTCATTATGCACAAGCGATTTACCATACTTTTTTGCAATCTTATCAGTTGATACTATGACCACCAATCTATCCCCCAGCAACCTTGCGTGATTGAGATAGTGAAGATGTCCCAAGTGTAATATGTCAAAAGTACCTGCCGCTACAACAACCTTACTTTTTTTGTGCATGTTTTGCCACCTCTTTAGCAAGTGCATCAAACTTTGTAAAGAATGCACTCCATGAGAATTTCTCCCTAACAACCTTCTTTCCTTCCTTCCCTAGCCTTTCCTTCAATGAAGGGTCATTGTGCAACAGGGCCATACACGCAGATATCTCCTCAACACTATTACACAGGTATCCTGTCTTTTCATGAACTACTGTTTCAGTTGGCCCTCCCTCATTTATTGCTATGACCGGCTTTTCTGACGCCATTGCCTCAAGCGGTACTATGCCAAAATCCTCATTTATTGGAGTAAAAACAACGGCCATGCATCTTGAATATAGGTCTATAAGCTCTTCTTGTGTTATGTTTACTCTTACATCACCAATCCCTTTTATGAGCCCGCATATCTTTTTGTAGTATTCGACATGTTCTTTTCTGTCTTGTATCAGTGAGCCCGCTATCACAAGCTTGTATCCCTGTTTTTGCAGCCCACTCTTCATAAATGCATCTATTGCAAGCTCAAACCTTTTTTCTGGTGTTATTCTTGAAGGATAGAGGAAGAACTTTTCATACCCTTTGTTGGAATATTCGCTTGCATCAATCCCCGGATATATAACCGTAGCATTGCGGTTTAGGTATTTCTTTATCCTGGCCTGTGAATTTATCGAGTTTGTAGCTATCCCCTCGATCTTATCAACCACCCTAAACTCAAAGAATTTGTATGCCTGTATTGATGACCAGAAGAGCACTTTTCCTATCAAACCTCTTTGCTTCATCCTCCACTCATACAAATCAAATGCCTCCCTGTTAGGGGTATGACAGTACCAGAGCATTCTTTCGTTCCTGTTCCTTGCCCATTCGCTCGGTGTTCCATGTGCATTTACAACATCATAATCATCCTTTATCTTAATGTTCCAGAATACCTCACCGCTCTGGATACCCCATTTCAAGCGTGAAGGCAGTACGGAGGCCGGTGATGTAATGAATGGCTTTACAACCCTTATATCAATATCTCCAAACTCTGGGAAAGTGCTTTCCTTTAAGTACCTGTACGTATATATTACTGCATTATATTTTTGTGCTATCTTGAGCACAACCTTTTCAAGACCACCCTTTGCATGTAGGAATGGTTGCAAGAGCACAAGGTCCATGCTAATCTTTTAGAAAAAATAGTTATAAGTGATATATGGGTCTTTGACACACTGCTGATAATAATGAATTAAGTTCCATGAGTGTTTTATAAATATATTGTGCTTTAACACTACACCTGTGTACTCTTGTATATGTGCACCGGGTGGTTAATATGAAACTGAACATATCTGAGAAAAGTGGGAAGACCTACAAGGTGGAGATTGATGCGAGCAAGGCATCTCTGCTTTTTGGCAAGAAGGTTGGTGACGACATAGAAGGCGACATTATAGGAGTTCCTGGATATGTGTTTACAATACGTGGCGGCAGTGACAGTTCAGGATTTCCTATGCGGTTTGATGTCCAGGGAATGGTCAAGAGGAAGATACTGATTGGAAGTGGCCCAGGAATAAGGAAGGTTAGAAAAGGTGAAAAGAGAAGGAAAACCGTACGCGGCAACATAGTTTCTGAAGATATCTCACAGCTTAATCTTGTTGTCAAACAGGCCGGCCCTCAAGCTCTTTCTGAAATTTTGGGAGCGCCTTCTTCTGAAAACAGGGATAAAAAGTGATTCTGATGCAGCCTGAACTTAACATAGTAATGCTCGGGCATGTCGACCATGGCAAGACCAGTATTACTAAAGCGTTGAGTGGTGTTTGGACGGATGTGCACAGCGAGGAGATAAAAAGGGGAATTACTATAAAGATAGGATATGTTGATGTTAATATATACAGGTGTCCGAAATGTAAAGGTGTTGAGGCCTTTAGCACAAGGGAGACATGCCCTCACTGTGGCTCAGTGACTGAGCACGTAAGAAAGTTTTCGATTTTGGATGCCCCGGGGCATGAGACACTCATGACAACAGCGATTGCGGCATCAAGCATTACAGATGGCGCGTTGCTCGTGATTGCAGCGAATGAGAAATGCCCACAACCGCAAACGCTCGAGCATCTCATGGTTCTTGAAACGCTTGGGGTAAAGAACATAGTAGTTGTCCAAAACAAGATAGATGTAGTAAGCCCCGAGCATGCAAAGAAGAATTATGAGGAGATAAAGGAGTTTTTGAAGGGCACTTCTGCATATAATGCACCCATCATACCAATGGCAGCCAATTACGGAGTTAATGTTGATGCATTGTTGAAAGCAATATATGAGAACATACCAGTTCCTGAGAGAAATATGAAAGCGCCTCTCAAGATGTATGTGGCCCGATCATTTGATGTGAACAGGCCCGGAACAGATGTAACGCGTCTCGTTGGTGCAGTAGTGGGTGGCTCAGTAATTGAGGGAGAGGTAAATGTTGGGGATGAGATAGAGTTATCCCCCGGCATAATAATAGATGAAAAGAAAGGGGTATATGAACGCTTGCATACCGTAGTTACTGATATACATACTGGTGGTGAAAGTGTGAAAAGTGCTGGTGCGGGCGGTCTCATTGCCATATCAACCCTGCTTGATCCTTCACTTGCTAAAGCGGATGGGCTTGTGGGGCAGGTCGTTGGCAAGCCAGGGACACTTCCAGACCCTGTGAAAGAGGTTAACATAGAGTATTCATTGTTTGAGCGCGTTGATGTGCAAATGCCCATGCTTCAGGCCAATGAGCCAGTTGTCATAAGCGTTGGCACATCTATATCTGTAGGGGTTGTACGGAGTATAAAGAAAGGCATAGCAAACGTGCTTCTCAAAAGGCCACTGGTTGCGTATCCTGGAAGTAGGGTAGCAATAAGCAGAAGGATAAATAATAGGTGGCGCCTTGCAGGCTCAGGAAAAATAAAATAAATGTGTTCCGAACCAGCTTGTGTGATGAATATGGTTCTGAAGAAAATCATCAAATACATATGTATTGTATTGAACAATGTGATACTTTCTTTTATCACGCCATTGGAACCTCCACTGGGAAGTTATATCCGCTATGCTTATTATCGATTAAGGCTAAAAAAATGTGGTGGTTATTTTTTTAGTGGTAGTGGTTTCTTTATCGAATGCCCTGAACACGTTTCCATAGGCAAGAATTGCTCTTTTAACAGAGGTGTGTTTATTAGTGCAACCAATGAAATAACCATTGGAGACAATGTGTTGATTGGGCCATATTGTGTATTGCGAGATGCTAATCACATTTACGCCAATAGAAGCATTCCCATACGTGAACAGGGCCATACAGATGGAAAAATAGTGATTGGTGATGATGTATGGCTAGGGTCGCATGTGGTTGTTCTGCGGAATGTTACGATTGGCAGTCATAGCGTGATTGCGGCCCATAGCCTTGTGAACAAGCCTGTTCCATCATACGAGGTATGGGGAGGGATACCTGCAAAGTACATTAAAAAACGCTGACATACTCTCTTCTTGCAGAGCCCGAATAGACAAAGAGTGAGATGCAACTAAATCTTTTTGTATTAACGATATATTTATAAACCCTTGCAGAGCCAGAATAGACAAAGAGTGAGATGCAACTTGAGGTGATGAAATGAATGAAGAAAAAAATGTAAACTTGCAGAGCCCGAATAGACAAAGAGTGAGATACAACTGGAGTGGTAAAAATGCTCCATCATGGAATAGTAAAGCTTGCAGAGCCAGAATAGACAAAGAGTGAGATGCAACCCTTTTCATATTGCCCCATCTCTGCTGCTTCCAACACTTGCAGAGCCAGAATAGACAAAGAGTGAGATGCAACTGCTTAGCCTTTACAAATGCATAAAAAAGAAACTACCCCAAAACTTTGCTTGATTTTCCGTAAAATATGTTTTAAACGCTCATTTTCGCTTTTAGTCCGTTCTACATTCTCACAAATACAGCATACAAAAAATTCGCCTTAATCTGCATGCATTTTTTTCAGAATAGGACATGTACACAGAAAACAAATAAAAATGATTTTTTTCAAAAAGCTATTCATGAATCCTGATGAGGGGCTGCTGAACGAGCTTGAAGAATTTCTTAACACTATCTATGGTCCTGAGATTGCAAAGATTAAATCGAAGTTTCCGCAGATGCGCAGCCTTTACATTGACTACAATGAGCTTTCGAGATGGAATTCCGAGATTGCAGATATGCTACTGACAGAACCTGATAAGGTGATCTCTGCAGCTGATGAGGCACTGCTCAGGTGCGGCCTTGAGAAAAAGTATGGTTATGAACCGCACGCAAGGTTTTTCAACCTTCCTGATATGGGGCTTCTTGTGCAGGATATTGGGGCTGCACACATAGACAAGCTGATACGCATTGAAGGGGTTATAACAAAGAGGACAGAGATAATGCCAAAAGTTAAGATGGCCTTTTACAAGTGTTCAAACTGTGGTGCTACATATAAGATAATCGTCTCAAAGAATACGCGGCCCATGACATTATGTGAGGTATGCAAGAAGCGTATTGACTTTTCTGAAGAAGAGTCATACTTTGTTGATATACAGAGGTGTGAGATACAGGAGTTGCTCGAGCGCCTGAGGGGTGGCGCACAGGCAAGTCATATAGTAATGATGCTTGAGGATGACCTTGTTAACACTGTCAACCCAGGTGATAATGTATCGATAACAGCAATCCTTAGGATACGGCCGCCACAGAAGGGGAAGAGCGACAGTAACATCTATACAAAATACTTGGATGTTGTCAGCATTGAGAAGATGCAGAAAGAGTTTGAGCAGATAGAGATAAGCGAGGAAGAGGAGAAGAAGATACGCGAACTTTCAAAAGACCCACACATAATAAAGAAAATTGCAGATTCGCTTGCATCTGGGATATACGGCCATGAAAAGATAAAAGAGGCAATAGCCTTGCAGTTATTTGGTGGTACACGAAACAAGACATTATCTGGAAACATCCCTATAAGGAGCGATATACACATTTTGCTCATAGGTGATCCCGGTGCTGCAAAATCAAAACTTTTGCAGTATGTCATGGAGATTGCGCCAAAGAGCATGTATGTAAGTGGTAAAACAGTTTCAGGTGTCGGTCTTACTGCATCAGCAGAAAAAGATGAGTTGGGTGATGGTGGCTGGGTATTAAAGGCAGGTGCGCTTGTGCTTGCAAGCGGTGGCATATGTGGTGTTGATGAGTTTGACAAGATAGATGATAAGGAGCGTGCTGCGCTTCATGAGGCTATGGAGCTGCAATCCGTTAGTGTGGCCAAGGCAGGCATAGTTGCCCGGTTCAAGACGCAAACATCAATTATAGCAGCCGCAAACCCAAAGTATGGCAGGTTTAATGTAAACCAGTACCCTGCGGACCAGTTTGACATACCACCAACACTTCTTTCCAGGTTTGACCTAATATTTCCAATATTTGATGTGCTTGATGAGGAGAAGGATAAGGAGATGGCAAGGCACATATTAGCCTCACATGCATCAGGGATGGATGAGAAGAAGGAGGGTGGGCCGATTGATAAGGATTTGCTCAGGAAATATATTGCTTATGCCCGCAAGAACGTATCACCAGTGCTTACTAAAGAGGCAATGGATAAGATATCTTCTTATTATGTTGAGATGAGAAAGGTTGGGAAGCACCAGGGATCAGTACCCATAACCGCAAGGCAGATAGAGGGTATGATACGGTTGAGTGAGGCCGCAGCTAAGGCAAGGCTTAGCAGTTTTGTTGAAGCTACGGATGCGGAAGTGGCAATAAGGCTGTTTGACTATTCTCTCAGGCAGATTGCAATGGATACAACTACCGGAAAGCTCGATATAGACATAATTGCTACGGGGCAACCGAAGGCGCGCACAGAGAGGTTTGCTCTTATAATCAACATAATACGCGAGCTGTCAAACAAGTATGATATGATAGATATCAATGAAATAAAGAGTGCTGCGCGTGAGTACAACATAGATGACAGTGAAGCAACAAGGATAATAGACAAGCTTTTGGAGAATGGCGAGATATACAGGCCAAAAGCAGGTTATGTTAAACTGCTTGACAAGAAGTAGCAGTAGATGAGAGAGTTAAATAATTTACAGCAGAAATGATGGCGTGATCAAGAATATACTATCACTCATGAGTCTCTTTATCTCGGCCCATATTTTAGGGGTTGTTGTTGGATATGTTTTTCTGAGTGGATTAAGTGGGGTGGAAGTAGAAGGGTTTGGTATTGATGACATATTCTTCATAATACTTGGACTAATATTCACAGTTATAATTCTGCTTATTATTACAAAGCTCTTTGATGAGCTATTGCTCTACAAGATTATGGACTTTTTTATGGTAGTAGCTGCATCATTTGTAGTATTCTATGGATTTGGCTTCTATTTGGGGTACAATGAGCTGATTGCAATAGTGCTTGCGTTAGCCCTTTCAACGTTCAAATTTTTCAATCCAAGTATAAAGAACATAACTGCAGTAGCTTCAAGCACGGGCGTTGCCATTATGTTTGCAATGTTCCTTGGTTTTTATGAAGCAATCATTTTCCTTGTTGTAATGTGTGTTTACGATTTCATTGCAGTGTTTGTGACACAGCATATGATTACCTTTGCCAGGGAATTTAGTAAACGCAATATGTCATTTTCCATATCATCACAGGAGAAGGTTGCTGAGAGGGTTATGGTGAAGACAAAAGGCGGTAAGCTAAAGGAAGTTATAGAGGAACGTGTTGAGAGGCTTGAGCTAGGCACTGGAGACATTGCAATACCTCTCACGTTTACACTCATAGTTTTTAAAGAGATGCTGGTTTATAACATAGGGGCGGCAGTGGCCGCATTCATATTCATATCTGTGTTTTCAGCATGTTCACTTGCGCTCGTGTTTAGTTATGTGCTTAGGAAAAAGGCATTCCTACCCGCCCTTCCCCCAATAATCCTTGGGACACTGATGGGCTATATGTTTGCATACTTGCTTGGCCTTATTTTGTGATATATACTAAACAAAGAAAAAGTGAGAGTATGAATTATGGACCAAAAATTATGCACCTGTTGTGGCAGCACCACCTTTAGTAGTTATCTCTATTCTTGGAGGGATAAGCGGTGGTGCAAGGTTGACTGCCCGTGCCACAAACACACCATTCACACCTGCACTGAAGTTTATCAGGTTTAGCAGTGGTTGTGCAATCTCATTTGGCAGTCTTTTCTCCATCCTCCATCCATCCTCAACCTTCTTCACGTTCGTAATGGTATCTTTTGCATAGACAGTACCTGAAACCTTAAGATGCCCAACATCTTCAGCATAACTTACTGAATATGTAAAATCTATCATGAGGTTTTCTTTGGCAGATTTGACATCCTCTATATTTATGTTTATATTTATTCCACTTATCAGTGAATCCTTATCCCTTTTTGCTTCAACATAATTCAGCCTAACTCCTGCAAACTCCATACAATACACCTCCTATGCGTATATAGTGAAACATAAATAATATAAATCAAATGTTTTGGTATCTTGTAATCTCATACCCGCTTACTTTTGATGAAATTTCCTTGACCTCCTTTTCTTTCAAGTCAATGTACGCATTGAGCACATCATCACTCAGTACTCCCCTGAGGAAATCGTGGTCACTCAACAGCGAGCTCAGCGATTCAGTGAGCGAGTGTGGGACAGTTATATTTCTCTTATCATCAAAATCAGTTTTCTTATTTATGCCATCCATTCCAGCGGCAAGAAGCACAGCATATCCCAAGTATGGGTTGAGCGAAGGGTCAGCAAACCTGTACTCAACCCGCTTGTCTACCTCCCCTTTTATTGCGGGTGGTATGCGTACTATGTTATTGAGCACTCCTATCTGTTCAGTATACAACATATCCTTATATGAGAGGGTTGATGGAAGCAGGAATGCGCTCAGCGCAGGTATATGATCAGCAATGCCTGCAAGGAAATGGTAGCCAGTACTGGTTAATGGCTCTCCGCTCATGTCAAGGAATATGTTCTCATCACCTTTCCAGCAGCTTACGCTTATGTGCATTTCGTTCATTGGCTCATCGTTTGATACTTTTGGTGCAAACGTTGCAATTGCCCCCACCAGCATTGCAGCATTCTTTGTGAGATATTTCAGTGTGATAAAATCATCAGCTGCCTTGATTGGATTTGAAGGAAGGAGAGATATTTCATGTTGCATTCTTCCCTTCTCATGATGCATCGCACCTATGCGGACATCTACAAGTTCTGCATAATCACCAACCTGCAACCTTAATGCTTTTCCAAGGTCTGCATTCATTGTTTGGTTCTTTCGCATCCCATGCTCCAGAATTCCTGTGTATTGGCTCATCGATATCTCCCGCGAATCAAAGAATGCACCATAACTGAACCGTGAGTTATCTGTAACAAGTGAGTCCATAAGATAAAAGTCTGTCTCGGAGCCCAGCTCAAAAGCAAGTTTGTTCTTTTTTGAGTTCTCGCTCATGGCTGCAAGTATGTTGCGTGGGTCGTTTGGTGAGTTTGTGTGTGCAATGAGTCGCACCGTGCTGGGTTCCCACGGGATTACTGAGAATGTGTTTGGGTCTGGGATGAGGGATAAATAATCACCAGTGTCATAAAACATCGTATCATAACTAATATTTATTGTACCATCTTTAAAGGAATCAACATCCAGGCTGCTTGCAGGTATTGTTATATGCTTGAAGAAACCAAGGAAGTCTGTATATTGCACATCCAGCCATCTATACCTTTCACTATGTATTCGCTCAATTATTTTTATTGGGTCCATATAAAAACCTCCTCTCTAGTAATTTGCAGTATTAATTTATAATAATTTAACAGTCCAAATACCACACAGTAGGAGGGATACTTGATGTTGAGATGCGAGAGATGTGGTCAGGAAGCACATTTCCTTGAGAAATGCACATTCTGTGAGAAAATGGTATGCAGGGGATGTGAACACGCTTCCAAGAATGTCGAGAAAATCACGCGAGTGGTCATATGCAAGACATGCTTTGGAGACGGCCGCAAGATGAAAAAATTTGAGCATATGTAGAATGTTTAACCTTTTGTGAGCGAGAAATCTCACGTGGGAGCTGTGGGATAAGAGTGAACACAAGAAATGTGAAGCAAGAAGCCCACACCTTTTAATGGTGGGAGCATGTCACCAGGAATAGACGTGCCGCAGTAGCTCAGTTGGGAGAGCACACGGCTGAAGACCGTGGTGTCGGTGGTTCAAATAAAAGGCACTTGTGCCTACCCTTTGTGAAAATCCGCCCTGCGGCACTTAATTTTTCATATAACTACTCCAAAACTAATGGTTAGCAGTGTATGATAAAGAATGGACTCGCCGGGATTCGAACCCGGAGCCTCCGCCTTTTTCAATAGAAGAGAAGAAGGGGGAAGTATCCCCCTTCTCTCCCTCTACCCTCATAACCCCCTCTAAGTGAGGAGGTATATAGAGGAGAGAAGTAGGATCCTTCCCTACTGGTTGTCTTCCCCATTTATTGAGAGGGGGAGTCAGGAATCCCAAACTTCTTTGGTGCAGCTTTCTTAGGCACATGCGTTCGGCTAGGCCGAACGATGCATTCATTTTCGCACAGCGAAAATG
>JBMFNT010000020.1:0-15682 GCA_049970015.1 Candidatus Micrarchaeia archaeon | reverse complement strand
CAAAGTTATGAAATCTTAATCAAAACATGAATGCATTCTCTCCTAATGGCCAAATCTATAAAGAAATGTATGCAAAGTTATGAAATCTTAATCAAAACATGAATGCATTCTCTCCTAATGGCCAAATCTATAAAGAAATGTATGCAAAGGAATATTGAGCAAAATGTGGAGTGAAGAAGTGTAAAGTTATAAAGTAGTCAAAACTTATAATTCTTTGAAAAAATATGTAATCATGTTTACGATTGGATACAAATGTATGCAATGTGGCAAAACATTTGATAAAGAACCTATGTACAAATGCACTGATTGCGGTGGGCCTCTCGAAGTAATGTATGATTATGAAAAAATAAAGGCACATTTTGTGCCATCACAGTTTAGGTATATGCCACCAAAGCATATGAAATATTATTTTGCATTGCCACTCAAGAACCCGCACAATGCAATCACTATGGGGGAAGGCGGAACACCACTCATCAGGATAGGCACAGGTGTTTTTGCAAAGTTTGAAGGTGTTAATCCCACTGGCTCGTTTAAAGACAGAGGGTCATCAGTTGAGATAAGCAAAGCAATGGAGATGGGCAAGGATGAGGTGGTGTGTGCATCAACTGGTAATATGGGTGCAAGTGTTGCAGCATATGCATCACGCGCGAGTATCAAGTCAATCATATTTGTGCCAATGTTTGCAGAACAGATTAAGATTAAGCAGATGAAGTATTATGGTGCAAAGGTTGTGAGAGGTGGCAGAACATATACTGAAGCAATGGAAAAGAGCATAGAGTATGCAAAAGAAAAAGGGGCATACCTGACCGGTGATTACCCGTATAGGCTCGAAGGACAGAAGACTGTTGCATATGAGATTGTTGACCAGATGAATTTTAAGGCACCTGATAACATAATCATTCCTGTGGGAAACGGTACATTATTCTACGCAACATACAAAGCGTTCAATGAGATGATGACGCTCAATATAGTTGATAAGATGCCACGGCTGATTGCAGTACAAGCAAACGGGTGTGCACCAGTAGTTGATGCGGTCAGTAAAGGAAAACGGAACATCACTGCCGTTAAACATCCACATACAATAGCTGGCGCAATAAACTGTGATTATCCAGTGGAAGGGGCAGGTGTTCTAAGAGCAATAAGGGAAAGCAAAGGGGATGCTGTTGCAGTGTCAGATAATGAAATGATAATTGCAAAAAAAGCATTAAGCGGGCTTGGAATATACCCAGAGATTGCATCTGCTGCCGCATACGCTGCACTTGGTAAGATAAGGCCTAAAGGAAAAACTGTTATTGTGATAACTGGGGTTGGATTCAAGGATAAATATTAGGGATGGTAAAACTAAATTAGCTTATTGGCATGGCTGGTATTTCACCATATGCCCCTGCAACTTGTTGAGAGTATGTCATGTTGGACCCTGTGAAATTGATGGCCAGATGTTCTTGAGTAAAGCTAAATTAGCTTATTGGCATGACTGGTATTTCACCATATGCCCCTGCAACTTGTTGAGAGTATGTCATGTTGGACCCTGTGAAATAGCAGGCAGATGTTCTTGAGTATTGTGATGGCACCGAGACCGTAATGTTTGCAGTGGATACAGGCAATCCTTCCACTGAGATGCCCTCACTACCTATTCCTATAACTCCAAAGCGCACATAAACAACACCGTCCGTATAGTTCAGCACATAAACATTTGTCCAGTCTTTATCAAGGAAATATACCGCATCTACATCAGTACCACTGCGGCTTTTTACGTTCAGGTAAATGTATGTATCTGGACTACCTGGGCTGCTACCCCAAGGGGTGCTATTAACAAGCTTAGAGTCTACATATACATAGATTGTTGAATTACTTAATGGCGTGGAATTAGTGTACACAATAATGCTGTTTGATGAATAGTTCTTTGATACAAGTATTCCATCATCGCAATGTATGCCTGCCTTGCTGGTGTCAGCTGAAATCGAAATATTGGAATGCACTAGTGGTATGTATGAATTGTTCAAGAAATAGTAATATTCAGAAAATCGTGATGATAGGCCTGAGACCTTGGATGAATTGAAGGAATGATAGGTATAATTTTGAGTAATTCTTGAACCATAACGTATGCCATATAGCTCCTGCATGTTCACTGATACCATATTCTCCATAAAAGATAACCGCGAGCCGTACTGTGAATGCTCATAAATGTACCTTCTTTCCTGGTATACTTTTGTAAGCTCATATGAGTAAAGCACTACAGATGTAAACAGCATCACCACTATTATTGTTACAAAAATACCTCTTCTCCCATGCATCATATTATAATCAACTCCCCTCTCTTATCTTATACCATGCGCCCAGTTCTGCAAGGTACGGCTTACCATCTTTAACAAACATTGAACGTACATTCCTCACATGCATCATATTATAATCAACTCCCCTCTCTTATCTTATACCATGCGCCCAGTTCTGCAAGGTACGGCTTACCATCTTTAACAAACATTGAACGTACATAAGTGTTGATGTTCTTTGCGCTGGCACACCCATACTTCTTAAGAGTGATCACTTTCTTCCCATCCTTATCAGATATACGTATATAGAAGCAGTACTGCTGTGGGGTAAGTGAGAACAGCTCCTGCACATCCTTAAAATCCTTATCTGCAAGCTTGTACAAATACCCTCCCTTAGCAAGCATTATCATGAGATCGGTTGAATATTCATAAAGGGCCGCATCATTGTATGCGCTTGTGTCCATGCCACGTGCCGCCTCTGAATACAAAATGGCAGCAAAAGATGATGCGAATAATAGTGAAATGAGTACATCTATTGTAAATACAAACCCTTTTCCCATGCTCTATTCCCCCCTCCATACATATATCATGACTTTCACCGGCACATTATCAAGTAGTGCTGGCCGCTCTGCATAATATTTCTGTGAGATTGTAGTTGGTTGACTACCGTATGAATATACAACAGTCTTACCATCAAAAGATCTGATTGTAATATAAAGCTGTGATGTGCCAAGCCCAAGCTTCTCACGTGTCTCATTATAATCAGATGCGACCAGCTTCTCTATCTTTTCCCTATCCAAAACACCCCTGCTCTTTACTATGTTTATAGCACTCACATTTGTTGTGTAATTGTAGCGTATCCAGTCTGATGGTGATGACTGGCCGTACATTAGCTGTGACATTGCCCCATCACCCTGTACTGATAACGATAGCCATTCATCATTTTTAGCATACCTGGCCATCACATCCATAGTAACGCTTACTATAAGGAACAACACTGCAATCGCAAGCACTGATGCCACCATCAAATCAATCGTAAACAACTGGCCCCTATACATCTTCAACATATATTTTACCACCTTATTTTTTTCTGCACATCCTCAACATATATCTTTCCACCTGATTTTCTTACCAACAACTCTGTACCTTTAAAGTTAAGGATGACATCAGTATCATTCACAAATATGTGTGAATATGCAACAATCCCATTATAATCAACCCTAACAGCACCACTTTCAATGCTTATATTGTAATCTTTTCTGTCAATGTTTGCGTATATATATGCATTTGCAGGACCTCCCATTGCAACATCGTTTATGTGTGATGCAAGCGTGTCAGCAGTATTTTTTGCATGCACATACCTAATCCAGTCAAGCATAGTGTTTGATGTGCTAATGTACAACACAAAAAATACAAGCACAACTGAAAGAAATACTACAAGCACGAACATGAGCTCAACACTTATCTGTGCCCTCTTTAGCAACCCCAATACATCACCCTCATATTTTTGTACCTGCTATTATCGACAAATCATCTGTTTATGAAACTCTAAATGTTTTACTGTTTATGGGCCCCCATATATTACCTACGGTCTGTCTGCACTGCACATATAACGTGTGGAATCCGGACTCATATGTTCCCATATTCCTATTAACCTGTTCCACAGGCTCATCATATGCACCATCATCCGCATACATGTTTCTCCATATACCTGCATCGACACGTGCCCTGCACAGGTTTATGTTTGAGTCTCCCCTGCCAGTATCATTACCCGTTGCATGCGCGGTTATGGGTGTTGATGGTGTTGGGTTAAATGGTGTTATGTAGAGATTGAGTGCAAGGGGTCCAATATCATCCGTCACTAAAAATGTATAGTTTCTTGCACCCGTATTATTGTAGTAATCTTTACAATAGATTGTTGCAGTATGTTGGCCTGCATAAAGGTATCCTATACCTCCAGCAACGCCTTCATCAGGCTCGTCATATGCACCATCCTCAGGTTTTAAAGGTATCCATGTACCATTAAAATCTATTTCAACATATGCTGCTGATATTATTGAATCACCACTGCCCCAGTCGTCACACCATGCATGCACAGTTATATACTGGCTCATGCCTGGGTTATTGCTCGGCTCAAGCCAGAAAGATGTGACTGCCGGGCCTTTATAATCAGGTGGTGCAACACCAAACCACTGCGACACTGTACTGCCAGTGTTATAGTAAATATCAGTACACCTGACAAGTGCAAAATAATCACCTTCCGCAAACCGTCCCAGGTTACCAGTAACATCTTCAACTGGTGAATCGTACGCACCATCGCGCGGGAGCATTTGCACCCATCCGCATGATGCCTGTGTTGAGCTCAATTCACCATAAAGTATGTTTGAGTTGCCTCTACCTACATCACTACAAGTCGCATTCACAATAACATCATCCTGGTATGCATGGATCACCCCGCTTGGGTTGGGCGTGTTTGCGCGCACTACAACATTGCTCGCCAATGGCCCCTGCGTATCAACAGGAGCAATGACCTCGATCGAAAGGTTTATGGGATATGTGTATGCGCCACCATCTGCTGATGCAAGTATTGTACCTGTATAATTGCCTACTGGTTGTGTCCCAGGAACTGTAATGTAGAAGACTTTGCCCAAGCAACTGTATGGGGGTATTGGGCCTATAGGACCTGTGTTCCATACCCAGCTGCCCACGGTACCGCTCGGTGTGAAAGTGACCTGGTTAACAGATATGCCAAGTGTGCATACATAGAAATACTTGTTGACCGTTGCACCTCTCTGGACAGTCTGGTTCCACGTGTTCGGGCTTACGTAGAATAAAGGAAGCGTTGCATTACCGCCGGGCGGTGCAAGCACATATACAGTTATGGGAATGTATACCTGGTCGTAATCATCACCATCTGTTGCATTTATCACAATATTCCCATCATATATGCCTGCAGAGCCCGTGTATGATATAACTTCTATGGTAACATCCCTCTCCTGGTCAGGGTTGAGAGAAAAGTTAGATGGCGAGATTGAGAGGGAAACATCAGAGCTGTGTGGCCATTCAGCATACAATGAAACATTTATGCCCTGGTCAAACACATTTGTTACCTTGAGCGTGCCAGAATCACTCTCAGCCTCATCAAGCATAAAGAAGAGTGCCCCAGGCGTTACGCTCACGAATACATTACCTATACGCACAGAGCTTCCCTCAGATACTACCCATACATAATACTGGCCAGGTTTGAGTGGAAGCGTTCCATGCACGGGTACCTCTGTCTGCGAAACTACAGTTGTTCCATCCGTAGTTATGACTATTGAATTCCCTGCAATGTAAGTGCCAGAGGTATTCACACCCTGCGGGATCGTTATAAGCAGACGCTTGCGCGCGCCATACCCTTGAAAATATACTTCGTTTGCTGCACTGGCAATCGAATCCGCTGTAAGGGTTGCATCATTCACGTTCTTGCTCTGGGATACTGAAGTGAATTGTTGACTCGATATGTAGAATGAAACTGCGATCACAAAAAGCGCAGCTGCAAGTATAAGCAAAAATTCAGCAGACCCCTGCCCCCGCAAGCACTTGGGTGCAGTACCAGTATTCATTTGCTGAACACCTCTTCTCCTGCAAATATGTATACGCCTTCATTAGTTATTTGATAAGGTGTTATTGTTCTGGAATGCTCTGTCCCCCTAACCTTAAGTATTTCTATTGCATAGTTGCGCACGTTCCCCTCATAGTACGTCCTAAGAAGAACTACACCATCGCTCAAGAACTCAACAAACGGGTACTTGCTATGGGACTCATGTATATGTGATTCTACTGTTGCAAGTGTAGTAATACCCCATCCCCTAAGCGAAGCAAAAAGCCGTGCAAGCTCCCTTCGCGCATCAAAACTTCTTTCATAAAAAGATATGAGTGCAGTCAGCGAATCTATTGCTAACCTTTTTGCACCTATTGAATCTATGGCATCCTTAATAAGGCCACCTCCCCCTTTTATAATCTCAACTATCTCGTTTGGCGAGTATGATAGTATTATGATCTTGCGCTCCATCTCAAGCCGTTCTATGTCCATCCCCATCTGGAGCATGTGCATCTTGAAATTTTCACGCGTCTGCTCAAGGTTGAGAAGCACCCCGGGCTCTCCATACTTTGTTGCGCCATTGTAGAGGAATTCTGCTGCCATGAGCGTCTTGCCCGTGCCCGGGCCGCCTACAACCACAATTATGCTTTTTTTCTCAAACCCGCCACCTAGCAACTCATCCAATCCTTCAATCCCTGAAGGGGTACGCTCTATTATACTAACGCGCTTACCCTGCTGAACAGAAACTGGTGCCTTTGTTGTTATTTTCTTAGGTTTGGGTTTTTTCATCAGACCATAAATACGGATTGAAATTTATAAATATAACCATAGAAATTACTTTGGTATGATGCTAGCTAATGTGAATGCTTCAGCAAGCGAAGCTATTATTTGGTTCTATAGTGCCGAGAAGACTAATAAATTAGTATCTCAACTAATAGTAGATGCAAGCAGAGAAAAGAATAGCGCAGTTATATACACAGGCATAAGGACGCCCTCCTCTGTAATAGTGGCACTGCTTGATAAGATGAAACCAAATTATGATAGAATATATATGATAGATGCTATGGGCAAGTCAGTAGTGAAGAAGAATGTACACATAAAATATATCGATACACCCACACAACTTACTGAGATTTCGATTTCTATAAACATGATAGCTAATAAGAATCTTGGTAAAAAGATAACATTAATACTGGATTCGATATCCGCGCTTACAGAATATGTTGATGCACAAATGCTGGTAAGGTTTTTACACTACCTCATCTCGCGCGCAAAATCCGCTGGGATGAGGGTAATCCTTATTGCAGATAAGAATGATAGAAATAATAAAACAATATTGGATGTTGCACATTACTGTGATAAAATCCGTGATACATAAAGTGATCGCAAATGAAAACATTGGTTGATAAGTTTATTGAACTGCTTGCAAGCAGTAAGACTAAGGCAACAAATATAAGGAAGGCCGCAAAAGAGCTTGGATGGGATGAAGGTGCTCTTGAGAAGGTTGCGATCATGCTTGAGTTGAGAGGCATAGTCAAGGTAACCTATCCCGTTAACCCATGGGAGAGCATATCTGTACAGCTGCTCAGGGAGGAGGAGATTGAGAGTGAGAGGCCATTAAAAGAGGGTAAGGTCTACTCACAGTACCAGATAAATGTAGATGGAGTCAAGGCAGATGTGACTGTATATTTTTCTGAGGATGAGAAGAGTGCAAAGTATAACATAAGCATGCCATCAATAAGCCCTTACACAAGGATTTTCATTGAAGGGGTTAAAAATGAAGTGATAAAAGAAGTGCCTATTGAAGTAGAGCAGATAACAGATATTGAGAAAGCGAGGAGGATAAGAGAGGATTTTCACAGAAACATACTTGGCGTGCTTGATAATTACAAGCTCCCGCAGAAAGAGAAAGAGGTGTTGGGCGGGATACTTTTACATGAGATGAGTGGGTTGGGAGACCTTGAGATGTTGATCGCAGATGACTGGCTTGAGGAAGTCATCGTAAATGCTGCGGAGATTCCTGTAGGTGTGTACCACAGAAAATATGGCTGGCTTGAAACAAACCTACACATAAGAAATGAGGAGATGATTGCAGATTATTCCGCATACATAGGAAGGAAGATTGGAAGGAATATAAGCTCATTGACACCCGTGCTTGATGCACACCTGCTCACAGGGGATCGTGTGAATGCTACACTATACCCAGTGTCAACACGGGGCAATACTATAACAATACGAAAATTTGCAAGGAACCCATGGACCATAACCAACTTCATAAGCCCTGACCTTAACACAATGAGTGTTGATATGGCTGCATTACTATGGCAGGCAATACAGTATGAGATGAATATAATAATTGCAGGAGGGACCGCAAGCGGTAAGACAACAACGCTTAACTGCCTTGCCGGGCTTATACAACCATATCACAGAATAATAAGCATAGAGGATACAAGAGAGATTATGCTGCCATCGTACATGTGGAACTGGATACCAACAGTTACACGGACGCCCAACCCCGAAGGATTGGGTGAGGTATCAATGCTCGAGCTTATGGTAACCTCGCTAAGGATGAGGCCTGACAGGATAATTGTGGGTGAGATAAGAAGGGGGAAGGAGGCAGAGGTGCTTTTTGAGGCCATGCATACGGGACACTCAGTATATTCAACACTTCACGCGGATACTGGGCTACAGGTAATAAAACGGCTTGTTGAGCCCCCAATATCCGTGCCAGAATCGGAAATACATGCAATCAACCTGTTGGTTGTACAACACAGGGATAGGCGGCTGAACCTGAGAAGGACGATGGAGATAAGCGAAGTTGTACCTGGGCCAGAGGGTGAGCCTGACCTTAATGTGATATACCACTGGAGGCCGAAAACAGATAACTTTGAGCTTATAAGGGAGCCGCGCAGGTATGTTGAGGTGCTCAACCTGCACACGGGCATGACGTATGCCGAGATGAAGGAGGATATTGAAAACAAAAAGAAAATACTAAACTATATGGTGGAAAAGAAAGTTGACCAGCTGGACCAGGTAGGCGCGCTTATGAAAATGTACTATGCAGACCCGGATTATGTGCTGAGTGGGGTTAAGAAAAACTACTCGTTCAAGAAGATTGTTGGGGGGTAATGGGAGTTGCGAATTCCATTGATGATATTCTCACTTGAAACCTCCAAGCGTATTGGAAAACCGTTCAGAAGGATTGGTGGGATAATTCTCAGTATATTTCCAGCAGTCAAGTATGACCTTATTTCAATAAATGCAGATATTGACCCGAGCGAGTATGCGTTTGCTGCATTAATCTCTGCGCTCATATGGGGTGCCGTATTTAGCCTAGTCACATATGTAGTGCTTGAATATAGGGGTGTCCCGGAAGAGCATAGGAGTATATTTTCGATTGCTGCATTCATATTTTTCCTTGCCTTTGCGTTCACACTCCACATGTTATATCCCGGAATACTTGCAAAAAAGTTTGCAGAAAAGACTGACCGCGAGCTCATATTTGCACTTAGGGATATGCTTGCACAGATAAAATCAGGGATGCCGTTCCATGTTGCATTGTTAAACATTGCAAAATCTGATTATGGAAATGTATCACGAGAGCTCGCGATTGCAGTGCGAAGTATAAGCGCTGGTGAATCCGAAAAGAAAGCACTTGAGAGAGTTCTCATGTCAACGAAGAGCGAATACCTGAAAAGGACATTGTGGCAGGTGCTAGTGGCCCTAGAGTCCGGGGCAAGCATGAGCGGTGCCCTGAGAAGCGCACTTGACATACTCATGAACTATCAGATGCAGTCAATAAAAAACTATGCAAGTGAGCTCAACTTTGCAATACTGTTCTATATGTTCTTTGCTGCAGTACTGCCATCAATAGGTATGACACTGCTGACATTGCTCATCTCATTCACGGCAATCAATGTAACTGAGGATTTATTCTATGCACTGCTCATAGTATCGGTTTTTGTCCAGCTTGCAATAATAGGCTACATAAAGAATGAGAGGCCGGTAATATACTGAGGTGTGAATGTGCCAAGGAGGATATATAAAAAGTTTGGAAGGATCGTTAAGGAAGAGATAAGAAAACAGATTGAACAGCTTCTTACATATGCAGGTATAAGGGAAGAGGTAGATTCATGGCTTGGGATACGAGTACTCATAATGTTTCTACTTGGTATTGCCGCTGGGATTGCACCGTGGGCATTGTTCAAGTATATGCTTGATAAAACACCGGCCACAACTACACAGGAAGAGATTGTCCAGCTTATTACTACATCACTCCTTGCATTCTTGTCAGTATTTCTCATGACAGGGTTTATAATATACATGCACCTTTATTACATAATAGATGACAGAACCAAACGTATTGAGTCTGTATTGCCAGATTACTTGTTTATAATGTCCGCAAACCTGCGCTCAGGCATGACTGCTTTCAATGCGTTCAGGCTTGCCGCACTCCCACACTTCGGCCCCCTGAAAGAGGAGGTTGATTATGTCTCATCAAAAGCTATAACTGGCACATCACTCTCCAGAGCACTCATGGAGCTTTCGCAGAGAGTCAATTCCGATGTACTGAGAAGGACAATAACTTTCTTTGATAAGGGTATAAAGTCTGGAGGAAAGATGGCTGAGCTGCTTGAGGTAAGCGCAGATGAGATGAGAAAGATAGAGGCATTGAAAAAAGAAATGAGAATACAGACAAAGTCATACATGATATTTATAGTATTCATAATAGTGTTCATAATACCCCTCCTGCTCTCAATATCATCACAGTTCATAACAGTAATGATTGCAATGAAACAGCAGCAGGCATCTGTATTCACTGGTAGTGAAACTGTGGGGATACTCTCAATACTTAAGAGCGAGATAAAGATTGCCCCTGAATTTATAGATTTTATTGCATTGGCAACTCTGTTGAGCATAACATTCCTCGTAAGCATGTTCATAGGTGTAATAGGAGAAGGAAAACTTCTCTATGGAATAAAGTATTTCCCTATTGTGGCCTTACTATCCCTCGTACTCTATGCATCATTTAGGTTTATTGTATCATCCATGCTTAGTATGCTAACATAAAATCATGTATTTCCCTATTGTGGCCTTACTATCCCTCATTTAGGTTTATTGTATCATCCATGATGAGCATGCTAACATAAAATCAGATTTATAAATTTTATGTGTAAATGGTTTATTGAGGTGAGATGCATGCTTGGTTTTAAAAGAGGCCAGGGCTCAACAGAATACCTTGTTCTGTTGGCAGTTGCACTTATAGTGGCATTGGTTGCAATTGCATTGTTAGGATGGTTCCCTGGAGTCAGCAGTGATACAAGAGAATCACAGAGCAGAACATACTGGAGCTCTGCACAACCGTTCTCCATAACAGAGTATAAAGTGAATGGTACGACTGTTCAGCTAACACTACTGAACACGAAGAGTAAGAAGATGACACTGACAAACGTAAGTTTTGATGGGGCTGACCTAGGTGTTCCAAGCACAACATTCAGTGGTGGTGAAGAGAAGACTGTCACAGGAACATTGGCAACTTCATGTGGAAGTCCAGGAAACCTGTTTGAGTATGATGTTGTGCTCACTTACAATGTTGGTGGGCTCACAGGAGTTAAGCAGACGGGAGTTAAGCCGCTTATAGGAAAATGTAGCTAAACGCAGAAAGTCTTAAATCTAATTTTTTATTTTTGGTTTTTTGTGGAAGATCTGGTTTATAAACTTAAGATACGAAATGATTATTATGCTTGGAAAACAGCAAGGAAGCTTTTTGAAAGTGGAAGGTCTAGTGATGATAGTAGGGTTCATAATGTTTATACTCAATATTTATGCAAACGCATTTCTCAGCGAAGAAGCAAGTAAGTTCATAGGGTTGATTACCCCACTCATCCTTGCTATGGTTTGTGTGGTTTTGCTCTTCAAGTTGAAGAGGATGGTTAGATGTGTATATGTAGATTACTTACTTGTTGCATCTGCTCTCTGGACATTGGGAGAGCTCGGATTCATGTTATATGATTATGGATACATAGATGAGATCTATGCACACATACCTCGGATGCTTGCATACATATACCTGTTCATAGGGCTTTGGAGCATAAGAGAGGAGTTTTTCTTATATCATGATAAACTCAGGCTTATCATATGTGCAATGATTGTGATCATATATACACTTTTCACATTATACTTGGCGTACTCATACAAACATGAATTGGACATTATAGGTATGATAAATCACATATATCCAATATTAGATATCATACTATTTGGCATTGCGGCATACATAGTATTAGGAATTGCTGGGTTCAGCCCATTCCTCACACTATTAACTTTATCATTCATTGTGTTTGCAACATCGGATCTTGCATATTCATATACAGTCGAATTAGGGATATATGATGAATGGGCATACCTACTCATTGATCCTATATACAACCTTGCATACCTGCTTTTCGCATTCGCAGTGTATCTCAAGATTAAAACTGTTGGTAGATGAGATGCAAACTGTTTTAAAACACTTATTATTTTAATTAATCTTATACGCCCCCATAGTATAGCCTGGATAGTATGCGGCCCTGCGGAGAGCTCTTTTCTTTTAGATACATATTGCAGGGTTATTACGCGGAAAGGCTGAGGGCTGGGTTCAAATCCCAGTGGGGGCGTAGATTACATATAGCATCATATAAGGATGTATATACCCAATGTAATCAGTGCAGCACTTATTATAACCTCAAACCATTCAGCATGTGCCTCGTTCAGCACAAATATGCTTATCAATGTAACAAAAAGTATGCTCAGGCCTATCAAAGGGGACAGTTTTGCTATTTCAACTCCATTATTAACAGAGTATATTAGGAAGATTATACCAATCGCCCAAAACATGCCCGCAACAAATGAGATACTAATCGGAAGGTTCAAGTCAAGCATTGGCCTGTTATATATTGCATAAACAAGAAACACAAGGAAAGCTCCCATACCAAGCGCAAATATGAGCGCACGCTGGTCTGCAACAAACATTGTCGAAAGCTTGACAAGAACAAGGTAGATTGACCAGACAATTGCAATCGCAAGCCCTAATGCAATAACTCTAAAATCAAACGCCATGCTATTTATAGGGTAATAAATAATAAAAACAAAGATAATTTGCGGGTTTAGTATGGCTTGCCTATGATTATTTCCTTGCCTTCATTACCACACACTATACATCTGTGCTTATTGTTATTACCTTTCTCAAAACCGAGTATGTCAACTGTATGCTCCGTTAGCTTGTCTACACAATCAAGACTACCACACCATCCCGAGATTACATGACCTCTCTTGGCCTTCATTATCTCATCCAACTTATCAAGCGTTTCTGCATAAGATACCCGTGAGTTGTATGCATTCCGCGCATCTGCGGCGAGCCTACTATTGTAATCATTTATGATGGTCTCAATCGCTTCAGGCAGTGAACTTATATTCACCTGTGATTTTACACCTGTACGGTCCACAATCGTCACAACACCCTGTAATATATCCCTGGCTCCCGCCTCTATCCTTATGGGCACTCCTTTAAGCTCCCAGTAATAGAACTTTTCACCTGGTCTTTTGTTTGTACTATCATACAGACATCTGTATTTCACCTTAAGTGTATCATAAACTTTAAGCAATGCATCATCAACCATCTTATTATTACCCTTTGAATATATAGGTACAAAAACGATCTGCACTGGTGCAACTTCAAACGGTAGCCTCAACCCTTTCTCATCACCATGTATTGAGATTACTGCAGCAAGTGCGCGCATCGAAATCCCATATGAAGTTTGGTATACATGTGTATTCTTCCCATCAACAGATGCATACCTAACATTATACGCTCTTGAGAAATTATCCCCTAGGTGATGTGCCGTACCAATCTGCAGTGATCTGCCATCCGGCATTATAGTATCAAATGCATATGAGTAGACCGCACCGGGAAACTTGTCATGCTCTGGCCTTTTTATTATCTTGTATGGAAGACATAGCGCATTGAAGAATTGAGAGTAAATCTTAACAGCCTCTTCAACCTGTGCGCCTGCATCCTCAAAAGTTGCATGTGCAGTGTGTGCCTCATTCCAGTAAACCTCTCTCCCACGTATCAACGGTCGCGTTGCCTTAGTCTCATGCCTATAAACTGTTGTTGTTTGATATAACCTGAGCGGAAGGTCAGAGTGCGAACGTATCCATAATGAAAACATCGGGTACATACATGTTTCAGAGGTTGGCCTTAAAACAAGCCTCTCCTCAAGTGGGGTTGTACCACCATGTGTTATCCAGAGCACCTCACCCTCAAACCCTTTTATGTGCTCACTCTCCTTTGCAAACACATTCTCAGGTATTGCAACAGGAAATAATGCCTTTTGGTGGCCGGTTGCATCCAGCAACTGCTCAAGATACCTGAACATCCTGTCAATGGCCATAAACCCCCACGGCATGTAAACGGGCATCCCTTTTACTGGATATCTTATGTCAACTATCCCAGCATCAAACAATACCTTTGAGTACCATTCCGAAAACTTCTCTTCCTTCTCGAACTGCACATAGAAATTAACATGTGGCAAATTTAAATATTTGTGCCATCCATCATCCTTACCCAGCAGATTATTTCGTACCTATATTTAAAAGAAAAACATCAAGTGGAATATATCTTATAGTTTTTCCTTCTATCTCTTTTTCATCAAACAAATCTTTAGTTATAACCAACCCTTCCTTCGCCTTATATCTTTTCATATAATAAAGGAGATTCTCAATGTCTCTTGTTGTGATTGTTGATTGATATTTTACTTCTATAGGAAGATTTGAAATAAAATCAACTTCCCTTTTTTGTGCATCCCTATAAAACATTGTCTTTCTATCATCTATTTTGTCATGCACTGCAGTCTCTACTGCTTGCCCAATTGCCGGACTTTCTGAAAGTGCATTATAAATTGATGCCGTCTTTACAAATATTTTTTTCTGCTTTTTCAAAGCTTTCTGAAATGAACCTTTTGGATACAGAACATCAACAAGATACGCTTTTTGAAGATATAATAAATGATCAGAAAGTGCGTGTCTGCTTATTTGAATGGCTTCTGCAAAATTTACTTCTGTAAAAAGATGGGAATAATTCGTTGCACACAACTTTAGCAGATCATAGAGTTTTGAGGGATATTCGATGTGAAAAGTATAGGGAATATCATCAAATACTATCTTTTCTATAGTGCTCGTGCGGATATAATTAATTGCCATCTTTTTATCCATATGTATTATTTCTGGGAAGGAGCCTTTTCTGAGGAATTCTTCAGTGTCTTCAACATATCTTTTTTTCATTTTGAAAATATCATGAAGGGGCAGCATTTCCGGTTTTTTTCCTTTCATTTCTAAATACTCATCAAATTGCAGTGGAGAAAGATAATACTCTAGCATTCTGCCGCTTAGGCTTTCTACACTTTTTTTACAAACAATGACGAAGATCCACTCACGATGAATTTGGCTTTCTTTTGATCATGACATTTTTTTAGTATTCCCGCCCAATCTTCAACACGAAATATGTGCTTATAAGAGCATAAAAAATACCTCCTCTTATTTGCTCACACTCTCCCCTAAGGCTGTGGGACAGAATTAAGGAGAACGGTCATACAATTCCATCACTGTTCTTTCCTATTTCTGTTCCACAACCGGAAAAATCGAAACCTTGATAAATATAACTTATAGCCATATTAATACAATAAGGTGTTATACATGAACAAGTCTGATAAAAAAATAGAACCTTCGAAAAAAAAGCAAGAGGCAGATAACAGCTTGATAAGGAAGCTGAATAAGCTCGGTGTGGATGTAG
>JBMFNT010000019.1:11213-16048 GCA_049970015.1 Candidatus Micrarchaeia archaeon | reverse complement strand
GCCTCTCAAGGTTCTCATAGAAAATGGAGCAGATGTGAATGCAAAGGATAATGATGGCTGGACACCCGCCCATTGGGCCACAAGGAATGGCCATCTCGAGCCTCTCAAGGTTCTCATAGAAAATGGAGCAGATGTGAACTCAAAGGATAAATATGACTGGACACCGTTTGATCTTGCGAAAACCGATGAAATCAAACAGATATTGAAAGAAGCGATGGAGAAAAAAGTAAAATCGTATTGATCTTTTTTTGTTTTACTTCTCCATTCCGCACTACCTTTTAATATGCAAGGATTAAATTATATGTCAAAAAGAACTCTTAGAGATATGCTCCCGCCTTTTCTAATTATGCTAAACCCGTGAAATGTGGCTGCCTTTACATGTAGTTTTGTAGATTCAGACTTGCACAAAGTTATGCGCACTTTTGAGCTAAATGTAGATTCATCTAGTGATAAAACTTCCAGGTTGCATGCAGTTTTTGATGATGCATCCATCTCAGCAAGAACGCGAGTGAATATGTTAATTATTAGATCCTGGAGATTGATACCATTCTCAGAAAACTCCACATACTCCTTGGTACCAAGAACGCAAGAAGAGGAAATCGAATTAAACATACCTTGAGCAACAGACTCGATCGCCTCACTGAGATTACTGCCAGCTCCCTCTATGTATAAATCACTCGTGTGCTCAAGGTATTTGTAACTGTACATTAGCTTACCCAAACAGGTTTGCTAATCCAGCTGCTGCCTCTTCCTCCTTCTTACCTTCCTCTTTCTTCTCTTCCTTCTTCTCCTCTTTTGCAGGTGCACTTCCTCCTGCCACAGGTGCGGCCGCAACCGGCAATGCTGCACTCTTTATGGCCTCATCTATATTAACACCATCAAGCGCAGAGACAAGTGCCTCAACCTTTGCACTGTTGACTTCTATCCCGGCTGCTTTGAGAACGCTCTCAACATTCTCTTTTGTTATGCCTTTCTTAGCACTGTGCAACAGAAGTGCTGCATATACATACTCCATTCTCATCATCCTCCAACAAGCTTCTCGAGTGCGCCAGCCTGTGCTTGCGCCTTCGTGAGTATCAACCCTACCACTTCCTTTTCAGGAATACCTTGGCTTAATGCAAGCGAGCGCGCATTTGCATGCGCCTTGGACAACAACAGCACTGCATTATCCTTTGTTATGTACGCAACTTCAACCGATAACAGGCGTGCATTACTAAACGCAGTGATTAAGCTATCAATGTATTCCTTCTCATCAACATTCAGTATGCTCCTATCATATATCAAACCTCCCCTTAAAGCATACTCTACTTCCACACCAACCTCGAACGGCCTTATATCAAGTTTTTGAAGGATCTTAGCAGCATTATCGCTTATGGGTTCTCCTTTTTTGGCCATCACTTTATCCTTTGATATGTGAATCTTGCCCCCAACCACCTTTACATCAAGGCCTGCCTGTTTGAACTCTGAGAGTGCAGGACCTGCAGGGAACGGTGTCTCACCTGCTGGCACCACTATATCAAAAGGTGCAACCTGCCCAACCTTCGCATATGCCCTTCCTTTTCCTTTTTTAAGCTCTTTGAAAAGCTTGAATGGATCTAGGTTTGTAAGAATGAGCCCGTGCTGGCCACCATCAGCCTTTGCCACAAACTCCGGACTCAGCCCAGCCTTCTCAAGGGCGCGCTTAAGCACAGAATTTTTAACTATTCTGAACTCTGCCTGGCCGCGCAATCGCATCTTTGCCTTTTGCAGGAACTTGTTAGGAAGCGATACTAATGTGAATAGCGCGGCCACATTATACTTCTTGATCTCTTTTGATAACTCTGCAACCTGCCTCTCCTTCATCAACCTGTTTGCACTCTTCCTTGCTGCCACCTAACCCACCTTCACAGGCTTACCCATCGTAAGCTTAACATAAACATTCTTTATTGCATGCTCACCAACCTTAGATTTTATTGTATCTAGAACTGACATTGCATTCTCTACAATATCTGCAGCAGGCATTGACTCAGTGCCTATGGGTACATGTGCAACCGGCATATACTTGCCTTTTGATTTTATGAACACCGTCCTGCGCGACCGCTCAATCAGTACATCCGTCTTACCTGTAAGTGGTTTTGGCATCTTACCCTTTGCACCAAGCACCTGGCCGAGGGATTTACCTATTGCCACCATAAGCTTTGGCTCTGCAAGAAACACGTACTCATTGGCAAGCTTCTTGAGCTGTGGCTTGTTCTTAGCAATCTGGTCGATGCTGTCGCCACCATACACTATATCTGCACCAGCCTTCTTCGCATCGGTTGCAAACTGACCATCTGCAAACACAGCCACCTTAACCTGCTTTCCACGGCCCTTCGGCAGTGGGATCTCAAGATTAAGGCGATTCTCAGGCTTTGTAAAATCAACATCTTTAAAGTTTATAACAAGCTCAACTGTCTGCTGGAATTTCCTTGTCCCTTTTTCCTTAAGAACTTCTTCAACTGCAGTATGTAATGCCTTATTGTTTGTCATTATATGACCTCCTCCCACCTCAGGTGGTTATTACGGAGTAAGTATGGTGACATACCTCACCTCTAAAGGGTGTAGGCTTCTTCATTCATTGATGGAACTTTCCGTCCATCTCCAGAAGCTTGACTTCCGCAGTGCCCCTGCGTAGCTCTTATGAGTATCATGTATATGAAAGCGAACTATATAATCCTATCATTGTGTTCGCTTTCATCCCACAGCTCCTATGTGGGATTTCTCGCTCGCAAAATGTTAAAATAGTAAAATATATAAACATTGCTAATGGCATGTGCCGTAATCATGTTTTGCAAAGAGTTTATTAATGGGTAAACTTAGAAATTATTTGTGGGGGACATGCAAAAAATGATTACATCTAAAGATAAGGATATAAAGAAACAGCAAGAGATAGACAAGATAAAGCAAAGAATACTGGCAGATAATGTACCGGAAAGAAGGATTGATGAGGTTAAGGCAAAGTATGATGTCAGGAGCGTTCAGGAAATAACGCCATCTTTCCTTGTGATGGTAGCAAACACACTCGCAACACAGGAATTTAAGGATGAACAGACAAATGGTGACGATTACAAGAGGTACAAACAGGAGGTAGACAAGGTATTTGAATACAGACATGAAGATGAGGAAGGGGTACTGAACAAGCTCATGGTTGCGACAATAAGCATAGCAAATGAGATCTTAGTGATTCTGAACAATTACAAAAAGGATGTGGATAATATAATAAATAGGATGAATGAGCGGGCTGAGAACATCTGGAACCAACTGCCAGATATTTCAAAAACATGGAAGAATGTATCACTGAAACTGTCTGCCATTGGTATTTCAGGGAGTTTTTGGGGGGCAGTATACTCAAGACTGAAAGAAGTATTTGAGCCAACAACAAGCGTGATAGCGACAACTATAATGGCTGCTGGGGTTTTTATGTTTGTTGATAAGATATTCCTCAGGATGTTTGGGGAAGTAATGAAGATAATAGACCGCGGGATCACAGGCATAAAACTATACATTGTTGAGAAAAGATACATACGGCTCAAGAAAAGGGAACTTGAAGCGCTCGCCGAGATATCAAAAGAGCAGCTTGAGATTGTGGGTGTGGCCTGCAATGAGGTTGACAAAAAGTTGATCAAAAAACTGTGCGGAACACTGCCTAAGGTATAAAAATACTAAAAATTAAAAAACAGGAATGTACATAAAAATAGTGTGGGAATACAGGAAAAAATAAGGGAAATTGAGGAAGAGATAAGGAATACGCAGTACAATAAGGCTACAGAGCATCACATAGGCTTATTGAAGGCAAGGCTTGCAAAACTTCGTGCGCAGTTGATTAAGGGCAGTGGTGTAAAGGGGGGTGGTGGCGGGTTTGATGTGCGAAGAGGTGGTGATGCGCGCGTTGTACTGATAGGATACCCATCTACAGGAAAATCCACGCTTATGCGGAGAGTAACCAAGGCAAAAACCAAAAGTGCAGAGTATGCTTTCACAACGCTTGATGTGATACCAGGCATACTTGAGTATAAGGGTGCAAAGATACAGATGCTCGATCTTCCCGGGATTATACAAGGTGCTGCGAAGGGTATGGGGAGGGGTAGGGAAGTGCTTGCCGTTGCAAGGAGTGCTGACCTTATTGTGTTGTTTTTGGATGTATTCAATGCAAATGTGGAAGGGCTTAGAGAAGAGCTTTATGAAATAGGGGTAAGGTTGGACTCACACCCACCGGATGTTGTAATAAGCAAGCAGGATACTGGTGGAATAAAGATAAACAGGACTGTTAACACACCGGGCCTTGATGACAGGATGATTGCTGACACACTCGCAGTATATGGGATACATAACGCAGTTGTCACAATAAGGGAGGCTGTAAACTTGGATGGGTTTATTGATGTTGTTGTAGGAAATAGAAGGTATTGTAATTCTTTAGTGGTTGTTAACAAGATTGAGCTGGTGAACAAAAAATATCTGGAAGAGTTGCGGGCGCGTATAGGTGATTTTATTGGAATGTCTGCAGAGAATGGAATAGGGATAGATGAGTTTAAGGAGGAATTGTACAATAGGCTTGATCTCATACGTGTTTACACAAAATCAAGGTTTGAGGGGGCAGATTATGAAGAGCCTCTTGTAATTAAGAGAGGGTCTACTGTAGAAGATGTTTGTATATCCATCCATAGAGAACTGAGGGAAAATTTCAAGTATGCATTGGTCACAGGTAAAAGTGCAAAGTTCAAGAATCAAAGGGTTGGGCTTGGCCATGTGCTACAGGATGGTGATCTGGTACAAATATTTGCAAGATAAACTTCAAATGCATTGGCCAACAGTAAAAG
>JBMFNT010000019.1:0-11114 GCA_049970015.1 Candidatus Micrarchaeia archaeon | reverse complement strand
CAAAGTTCAAGAATCAGAGGGTTGGGCTCGGCCATGTGCTACAGGATGGTGATCTGGTACAAATATTTGCAAGATAAACTTCAAATGCATTGGCCAACAGTAAAAGTGCAAAGTTCAAGAATCAGAGGGTTGGGCTCGGCCATGTGCTACAGGATGGTGATGTAGTGCAAATATTTGCAAGATAAAAAATTACTTCCTTGCAAATACAAGATAGGCTGTGTGCAATAACCCTAAATTGACTGGCCTGCATCCAAACTCCCTAATCTCATAATCGGTTACATTAGAGGTTACAGTGAATACATCTTTATAACCGGCCTTAACAGCAGCAATATGGAACACCTTTGCCTGCTCAATGTTAGGACAGTAGCCTACCAAAAACCCTCCATCCTTGATATGAAGATGCATTTTAGAAACGTATTGATCAGACCCTTTGAAATCAAGGAATACCAGGTCAAGGTCATAAACATCAAGGCCATCTATAGAACCAAGCCTCAGCTCAACATTAGTTATGTGAAGTTTGTCTAAGTTGGACTTTGCAATCTTGTAATGATCCTCCCTGTTTTCGTATGAATATACTTTTGAACATATGCGCGAAAGCTGTACTGCCATAAATCCCGTGCCCGTCCCAGCTTCAGCAGCAACACTCTCCTTACCTATTCCTGTGTATGCAACAACTGTCCCAAAATCTTTTGGAAGTACTACCGCTGCCCCTCGCCTAAGCCTCTTAAGATCTTCTGTAAGGTATGGTGTTTTATTCATTAGCCACACCATTTCATCCTTTTATCACACCATGAGGTATCATACGCGCCACTGCAAGCGCAAGGTGGGCCCCGCACACGCTATCAATAACCTCATCAATATTCTTGTATGCACCAGGTGCTTCCTCGGAAATCACCTCCTTGCCAGTAGTCTTTATGTATACACCTTTTTTTGCCAAGTTTTCCTTAACCTTGTTCACCGGATACTGTTTTATTGCGGCATGCCTGCTCATCACCCTACCTGCACCGTGGCACACTGAATGGAATGACTGGGCAGACTCTCTCGTGCCTACGAGTACATAGCTTGCCGTGCCCATGCTCCCTGGGATTATGACTGGCTGTCCCACTTCCCTATACACTTTAGGCACTTCAGGCCTTCCAGCGGGCATTGCACGCGTTGCACCTTTCCTGTGCACCCACACAAAACCCCGCTTGCCATCCTCAAGCATATGCTCTTCATACTTTGCAATGTTATGGCACACATCATATACTACATGGATTCCCATCTTCTCAGGATCCTGCCCAAGCACTGTGCCAACAGCCTCACGCACCCAATGAGTCAGCATCTGCCTGTTTGCAAATGCATAGTTCACGGCACAATTCATTGCTTTTATGTAATCCTGACCCTCACGTGAGTTTACATGTGCATATATGAGCTCCCTATCTTTCAACCGTATGTTATTCCTATCTGCATAACTGTTGAATATGCGTATGTAATCAGATGCTACCTGGTGGCCCAACCCTCTCGACCCCATGTGGAGCATTATCACGAACTGTCCTTTGAACAATCCAAACTTTTTTGCAATGTCTTCATTATAAACCTCCTGCACCTCTTGCAGTTCTATGAAATGATTTCCTGAGCCGACCGTGCCCAATTGTGGCCTACCCCTTTTCATTGCCATATCACTTACTTTTGAAGGATCATTATCTTTCATACACCCGTTTTCTTCAATATATTCCTTGTCAATATCCCATCCGTACCCCTTCTCTATTGCCCAATCAACACCACGGCTAAGAACCTCACCCAGCTGCCTATTATCAAGCCTCACCTTCCCCTCACTGCCTACACCTGAAGGACAATTGTCAAACACTCTATTAACAAGCTCATGAAGTTTCGGCTCAACATCCTTGTAATACAAATCAGTTCTAAGTAGGCGGACACCGCAATTTGACACAATAATTCCATTTGCCACAAACCTGTGGTATGATTCAACATTAAAATCATAAACCTTTCCGCTATAATTGGCTTTTTTGATACCTATGATTTCATCAACCAGTGCGCCAAATGTCTGATACGCCTCAACCTGCATTGCAAGAAATTCATCAAAAGAGGGTATTGATAACGGTGCACGGGCACTGTTATTCCCGTAATATGCACGCTCTATGAACATTGCATTCGCCCATTTAGAAACAAACCGGTCCCGAAGCTCATTAAGCCTGAATCCCTTCGCTTTCAGTTCACAAACCCTTGCACGGATCTCCTCACGTTTTGTGCGGTACCTTGCTTTCATGCGGATGTAAAGAATTGCTGCAAGGCCGGCAACCATTCTCTCCGTGTTGTACTCATAGCCAATGCGGCTGTATAATTTTAGCAGATTTTCATCATCACCGCTTATCTCAAGCCTCAAGCGCACATTGTTGCCAATGCGCTTAACTCTGACGATTTTTGCAATATTAATATCAAACTCCTTAAGCAATTCAGATAGGTCAAGCAGGAATTCACGCGCATTAGATTCAAGTCGAATCAACTTATCCATGCTCAGCACTGGCATATAAATCCCTGTCTTTGAGGAAGTTGTATGCGTGAAAAGCTCGGCACTAAACAGCGCTGCAAGGTAGAGGCGCTTTATCCATAATGGGGAGTTGCGCACAAAGGCAGGCACCCTAAACGGCACTGTTATCTTGTTGCCTACCGGCGCGCCAAGCTCAGCAAGCTTTCTCGCAAACTGCTGCGAGTATACATGAAGCTCGGCGTTTGTTGTAGTGAATCTCCTTCCATTTATCGAATGGGCTCTTGTCCTTTCAACAAGGTGTGAATGGTAACCTAGCTTAGCTATATCATCCCTGATCTTTGCAAGGTATTCTTTCTTGCCAAAGAAGATCGTCCTCATCTTCCTCTTTGAGCAGGTCAATGAGCCATCACCAGTCAAATACCCTATAAGCCTTGCATATATGGCAATCTCTTCCTCATTCTCACAGAACTGCTCGTATTCAACACCTTCAAAAGGATATGTGAGGACTAGGTCGCCCTCGGTAAGGTCGGTAGGTAGCTTATTGCCTGTGGGCGTGATAATGGGGTGGTCTGGAGTCACTCCAACCGTTCCGGACAGAGTTTCAATATTGTACACCTGGCCTTCAAATTCCTTGTGCATGAAGAAAGTGGCACGGCCAGTTTTCAAACCGACCATAAGTTCCCGCGAGCCACTAAGCAATACTGTCCCACCGGACTGTACAACCTCTGAGAAATATTCTGAGTATGCCTCAATAGGCCTAAAGAATCCAAAAGATGACAATATGCGCGTACCCGGCAAGATGCAGTTGATGTCATATCCGACCCCGCCGGGGGAGACGATACCATCATCTTCGCGAAAAGCAGCAACGCCACCTATGGGAAACCCATATCCCTCGTGACCATCGGGCATGAGGTATGCCGCCCGTACTATCCCTGGGAGCGTTGATACATTGATCAGCTGCTCAATCGTCCTATCCTTTTTCATCGTACCGAGCATATGCTCGGATGCATATATGACTGCAGGGACATTCATATCTTCCTTCCTGTCAATCATCCATACATAATCAGAAACCTTCTTTATATCGACCTCACCGCTCATGAAAGTATTTAGTGGAGATTAATAATATTAAGATGAGTGTTAAATACTCAGATGTATGGATTACCTTGGGCTTTCGATGTATTTGTCCGTAGGAATTGCTACAATCATTCTCATTGCACTTTATTCCGCACTCCACAGAAGAACATCAATGACGCTCAGGACATTATTTTTTCCAGATTTTGACGAGTTTTCGTTTGAGAAGGAGGTTGCGTGCATAATCATACACCCCATGTTCTGGATATCAACCTTTGGAATACTCGCAGTGTTTACTGCATCATTGCTGTTCAGCATGGAAGAGAGTATTATAGCGTATGACTGGTTGTTCTTCTCGTTCATACTCATACTTTTCTTTGCATTCTTTGACCCAATAATGGTATGGTTCCTGGAAGGCAAATACCGCGAGCCGCTAAGGTTCGTTTTCGGTGGTATATCTTACGGTATCATAGCTGCACTTGCCGCATTCTTCATCAATTCAGTGATCGGAATACTCTTGGGAGAAATTGTAGACAAACAGATGGGGGTTTTGACACTAGTAATACTTGCACCATTTTTTGAAGAAATAATCAAAATCATTGGTATTTTCCTTATCTCACCTCACAAGATGTTCCGTGGGCCGCTGGACGGTATACTAGTGGGATTTTCGATCGGTGTGGGTTTTGCCATGACCGAAAACATATTCTATGTAACGACACGCGTGCCCATATACTCTATAGATTTGTTAGTGTTTAGAGCGTTGTACAATACAATTGCACACGGCGTGTTCACTGCAATCGGAGGCGCAATATTCAGTAAGATAAAGATAAGCTTTGAGCATGTAGGTGCACTGCTGCTCGCAATCCCAATACTGGTCGCAACACTTGTGCACATCTCCTTCAACATATTTGCAATAATTGATGTGGTAAGCGTTGACAACTTTCAGGTAAATTATTATGTGCTAAGCCCGCTGCTTGTAATCGCACTGCTCCTTATAACCATATACCTAATAATCACACTTAAAAAAAGTGAAGCAAAAAAAGAAGATTAAAATTACTTATTCAAAGCCGCCTGTTTCACCGCCCATACCGCCCTGGCCACCCGGAGGCATCTTTGGCTTACCCTTGCTTGCAATCATATCATCTATGCGAAGTATCATCTCTGCCGCTTCTGAAGCGCTTATAATCGCCTGCCTCTTGACTTTTAAAGGCTCGATTACGCCAAGCTTTTCCATATCAGCTATCGAATTTGCGTGCACATCTACTCCATAGTTTTTATTGCCTTTGTTGTGCTCCTTCCTTAATGAGACCAGCGTATCGATTGCGTCCATGCCTGCACTCTCAGCAAGCGTCTTTG
This sequence comes from Candidatus Micrarchaeia archaeon, assembly GCA_049970015.1. Lineage (GTDB taxonomy): Archaea > Micrarchaeota > Micrarchaeia > CAILAH01 > CAILAH01 > JBMFNT01. Next base: position 6,196 of record JBMFNT010000019.1, on the reverse strand, counting down.
GTATAACTTCAAGCGCTTTTGCAAACGCCTCAACCGCAAGCTGCTCACGGCCACCGATCTCCCGTGCATATGCACGCAGGGCCTCTGCAAGCTCAACTTCAACACTGCCTCCACCGCACACATACATTCCATCATCAACTGCACTGGTAACCGAACCTATTGCATCTTTGATTGCACGCTCAACCTCATTCACCACGTGCTCACTGCCTCCTCGTACAAATATAGTAACACTCTTCGGGTTTTTGCAATCGCTCACAAACACCATCGCCTCTCCACCTATTTTCTTCTCCTCAACCCTACCTGCATATCCAAGATCCCCTTTAGATATGTCATCAAGGTTTGTTATGATCTTTGCACCTGTTGCCCTGCTCAGCTTCTCCATATCACTCTTCTTAACCCTCCTAACCGCCACAATACCTTTCTTTGCTAGGAAGTGCTGTGCAACATCATCAATGCCTTTCTGGCAGAAAACCACATTTGCACCGCTCTTTGCAATCTTCTCAACCATATCCCTAAGAATGTTTTCCTCCTGCTTAAGGAACGCCGTCAACTGGTCGGGTGATGTAATCTCTATCTTTGCATCGGTCTCAGGCTTCTCAATCTCAAGCGCTGTATCTATCAATAACACCTTTGCATCACTAACAGATTTTGGCATGCCGACATGAACAACCTCCTTGTCTACAAGCACACCTTTTATGAGTGATGTATCTTCAGTCCTGCCACCCGTCTTCTTCTCTATCTTTATCTGCTCAATGTCTATGTTTACTACTGAATCTGTCTCCTCAGCCACCATGTTAACTGCATCAACAACAATCTTTGCAAGATGTGATTTTGCAGTGCCGACACCTGCACTCTTCGAGCCCAGCGAAACCTCTGCGATCTTAATTAGCTTGTCCTTATCCTTTAGAGATACCTTTGCACCCACATCCCTAAGTATACTGTGCGACTTGTTTGCCGCAAGCTTATATCCCTTGACAATCGTGCTCGCATGTATATTCTGGTCCAAAAGCTCACCAGCATTTTTTAGCAGTTCACCTGCAATTGCTGCCGCTGTAGTTGTTCCATCACCAACCTCTTTATCTTGAGCCTTTGCAACCTCAACCAAAAGCTTTCCGGCAGGATGCTCAAGATTCATCTCATCAAGTATGGTAGCACCATCGTTGGTTATCACTATATCCCCAATATCGCTTACCAACATCTTGTCCATTCCTTTTGGGCCGAGCGTGGTACGTACCGCGCTTGCAACAGCATATGCCACTGCAATGTTTGTGCGCTGTGCATCCCTTCCAATCATGCGCGTTGTGCCTTCCGGCAAAATTACAACCGGTTGTCCATTCAGGCTTGTAGTTGTTGTCATAATTTACACCTCCTATAATTCAAGTTTATTGAGTATAAGCAGCTTTCTATTAAAGTAAGTAAATTATATATAGGTTGCTATATCATACTAAATAGATGAAAAAAACGCCCGCGCTCGAATTGCAAAATGTGTCAAAGGAGTATGTTATGGGAGAGAGTATAATACATGCTCTCAGGGAAATCAACCTAACTATACATATGGGAGAGTACATAAGCATACTGGGGCCGAGTGGAAGTGGAAAGAGTACTTTGCTACACATACTGGGGCTTCTCGATACACCAACTAAGGGAAAGGTTTTTGTTGAAGAGAAAGAGGTCAGTAGGATTAGCGATGATGAAAGGGCGTACATACGCGGGAAGAAGATAGGGTTTGTTTTCCAGATGTATAATCTTGTGCCAAGCCTGACCGCAATAGAAAATGTTATGCTGCCGATGATGATATATGATGTGCCAAAAGATATACGGGAGATGCGGGCATACCAATTGCTTGAACAGCTTGGGATGGAGAACAGGGCACACCATAAGCCTAACGAGCTAAGTGGCGGGCAAAGGCAGAGGGTTGCAATCGCACGCGCGCTTGCAAACGACCCAGCTGTGATACTTGCAGATGAGCCGACAGGAAACCTCGATTCGAAGAGCGGTGACGAGGTTGTTGAGATATTCAACGAGCTAAATAAGAAAGGAAAATCACTTATAATTGTCACGCATGATAATGATGTAGCAAGCAATGCAAAAAGGATTATAAGAATAAGGGATGGAAGGATAGTATCAAAAGGTGAATATGATGGTAAGGAATAGGCTTTTGTTGGCTATGGTTGGGCTTTTGATGTATTCCGTATTTGCATCTTTTTCTGTAACGGACTATTCTGTGTCCCCAGCACAGATTGCACCGGGCGAGTATGGAACACTCAATTTGGTGATACACAATCTTGAAACAGGAAGTTCAGTATCTGGGGTAGTCATTGAAATAAGAAAACCAACACAGATTACAATGCAGGAAAGCATAAATGTTGGATACCTGGCACCCACAGGCTCAGCCACGATGTCAATCCCGTTCAAGGTTGAGAGTGGTATGAAAACTGGTATATATCCAATAGAGTTGGATATTTACGGGAAGGTTCCCACAAGCACGGGCGGCACTGAGATTGAGCACAAAAAGATAATTACTTCTCTGAGTGTAGTTAATCCACCCGCACTTCAAACCTCGCTGGACAACAATGAGTTGAGTGATGTGAGCCAGCGCATGCTTGTTATAAAAAATAATGGAGGCATTGCAAAAAATCTGTATGTTGACATAACCAGCAATGAGTTTGGATTTTTAGGTAAAGATGTGGTTTATGTTGATAGGGTTGTGGATAATGTAAGCTTACCAATAGTAATAGATGCAAAAAGCGCTTCAGAGGGGCCACAAAAGATACAAATCAAACTGTCTTATGAAGATGAGTTAGGAAATAAATATTCCAGTGAAAGGAGCATCCCAATCACTGTAAGGAAAGAGAGTGGGGATTTTGTATTTGTACAGGAAGGAGTAGTGGTTACTGGAAAAGAGGATTTGCTCAAGCTAAAAGTGAGGAACAAAGGGGATGATGTGCAAAACCTCAGGTTTTCCGTTGAGGGCAGTACTGTACAGCTTGTTGGAGTGAGCGAGTATGAGATAGGGGGGTTAAAGAGGGGACAGGAGAAAGAAATATCTATCCCAATAATTGCGAGCGTTGAGCCGGGTACAAGGTCTGTCACACTTAACCTGAAATGGGTTGAAGGTGGAGAAAACAAGGAAGGTTCAAAAGTTATACCTATAAAAGTTAGCTCAGATGCAGATGTTGGCGTTTACCTTGAAGCGAAACCCACACCGCTATACATGGACACTGAGCATACGATTTCAGTAACTGTATCAAACCTTGGGTCATACAATATAGAGGCAACCACAGTGCAGTTCAGCAGTGATGCATTCTACTTATTGAGCATACAACCGGAACAGTATATAGGTGAGCTTGGAAAGGATGATTTCAGCAGTGTGCAGTACAAGGTGAAGACAAAGGATGTTGAGGAGGGTACGTATAATATAAACATACTTGTTAAGTATAGAGATGCAAGCGGTGAATGGAAGCAGAAAAACGTTTCGTTGCCAGTGAGCATATCAAAGAAACCTGTGAGTAAAGGGCCTGGTGCTGAGATTTACATAGGAATGGTTGTGATTGCAGGAGCGATTGCATACTGGTTCTTTGTGAGAAAGAAAAAGGCGAAGTAAATATGAAGCTAACCGAGCGGTTCAGCTATGCGCTCAAGAATCTTAAGCATAGGCCACTCAGGACTTGGCTTACTGTGCTTGGAGTGGTTGTTGGGATTGCTGCAATAATAGTGCTTGTAGGCCTTGCTGGCGGGCTCAGGAAAGATGTGGACAGGCAACTCTCTTCTTTTGACCCACGGGTGATAATAATATTCCCGATTAATATTGAGGCTCGTGGTGCATCGCTTGCAATCGGGACTGCATTCCAAGCTACTTCCGGAAAGCTTTTTGAAAGGGATTATGAGAAGATAAAATCTATTGCAGGTGTTGAACAGGTAACAAAAATCCTCTATAATTTTGCAAGTGTTAAGCATAGGAATCAGACATTAACTGCAACCATATATGCAGTAGAGCCTGACAATTTCATGCATGTATCAACAGTAAAGATACTTGAGGGAAGGTTTATCGAGCCTGGAGAGCGCGGAACTGCTGTGTTTGGGTATTCTATTGCAAAGGATACATTTGATGAAGAGGTAAGGCTCGGCTCCATTGTAGAGATAAGTGGGAAAAAGTATAGGGTAGTGGGGATATTGGAAAAAACAGGCAATACCTACTCACAAATAGATAACGTGATATTCTTATCTTATGATGACGGGAGAGAGATGTTCAAGGAGTCGCTCTCACCTAATGAGATAAGCGCCATGCGCGTGCTTGTTTCTGAAGGTACGGATGTAAACGAGGTTGCTGAAAGAATTGAAGATGTGCTGATGAACCTGCACAAAGTTAAGGAAGACGAGAAGGATTTTACTGTCATAACACAGAAGGTTATAATCAAACAGGTAGATTCTGTCATAGGAATACTTACATTATTTCTTGGCACAGTGGCATTGATTGCACTCCTTGTCGGCACGATTGGAATATCTAACACGATGTTTATGGCTGTGATGGAAAGGACACGAGAAGTAGGGATATTAAAATCCATAGGCACAACAAAGAAAGAAATAATGTACATTTTCCTTATAGAGGCCGGCATAATTGGGTTGTTGGGAGGGGTGTTGGGCATACTACTCGGGCTAGAAGTTTCATGGATGCTTACACTGTTTGGTGTTGAAACATATGTGAGTATTGAATTTGTGATTGGTAGTGCATTGTTCGGGTTCCTTGTGGGAGTTGTGGCTGGCGTGATTCCCGCAAAAAATGCATCAGAGGTCCCCGCAATAGAGGCTTTAAGGTATGAGTAGGAGGTGTGCACGGATTGAAATTGCATGATATGATAATATATTCAGTCAAATACCTGCGCGTGCAAAGGCTAAGGTCCTGGCTTACAATAATTGGAATTGTGATGGGTGTTGCAACCATAGTGACACTCGTATCAATATCTGAAGGTGTAAGAAAGGATGTTGAAAGCCAGATGTCCGAGTTTGGTTCAGATATGATAATCATATTACCAGTGAATATACAGAAAGTGTCAACTATTATGAGCTATGGGAGACGGCCAACCGCAGGAAAATTGTATGACAAGGATTATGAAAAAATCAAAAACATACCTGGAATAAGTATGATTGGAAGGGCAGTGTACTCGCGCACAAGCTTGGAGTTCAAGGAAAAAGGCATAAACACTGCTGTGATAGGAATTGATTCAAGCATGTTTGATATGTGGCCAAACCATCTAAAGATCGAATCTGGAAGGATTTTTAATGATAATGAGAAAAGGGTTGTTGTGCTTGGCAATGATGCTGCAAATGTACTATTCGGTGATGATAAGGTTAAGGTTAATAGCAAGATATTAATAGGTGGTAAAGAGTTTAGAGTTGTGGGAATACTGGAAAAGGTAGGCACTTCTTTATCACAAACAGACGATGCTGCAATATACATACCTTTTGAGGAGGGAAGGGAACTGTTTGCACCAGCTGTGCTCAAAAATGAGATTTCAATGATATATTTAAAGGCAGATGAAGGATACGACACAAAACTCTTAAAAGAAAAAATAGAGGAACAGTTGGTTGCATTGCATAGGACAACTTATGATGACAAGGATTTTTCAGTAGTAACATCAGACATGATAAATGATATTGTAGAAGGTGTTCTGGGTGCATTAACACTATTTCTTCTTCTAATCTCACTTGTTGCAGCGCTTGTTGGAGGCATAGGAATATCAAACACGATGTTTATGAGCGTGCTCGATAGAACGCGTGAGATTGGGATACTTAAGTCACTGGGTGCGAAAAGAAGTGAGATTCTGATGATTTTCATGATAGAATCAGTGATAATAGGGTTTATAGGTGGTATGCTTGGGATTACAATCAGCATAGGAATCCTTGAGATAGCTAAAATGTATGGAATACCTTCTGTTGTTACAATAAATCTAGTCGTAACTGTGATCGTGTTTTCAGTGCTTGTTGGTGCAACTGCTGGAGTTATACCTGCATACAATGCATCAAAGATTGATCCGATCGAGGCAATAAGATATTAAAAGTTGGAAACCTTAAATTAAACAGGCCGGGGTGGCAGAATCCGGTAATGCGCCAGACTCGAGAAGCCAACCAGAGGGGGAAGCCAACCGCAGGGGGTTCCACCCCCTACCGGTTTCCTTGGGAAGACAACCGCGGGGGG
>JBMFNT010000018.1:0-16057 GCA_049970015.1 Candidatus Micrarchaeia archaeon | reverse complement strand
ACTTGTACCGCTTATACCACCTAGTATGTTAGAACCGCCCATACCACTGGTGATTCCACCAGTACCACCCAGTATGTTAGAACCGCCCATGCCACTGGTGATTCCACCAGTACCACCCAGTATATTAGAACCGCCCATGCCACTGGTAATTCCACCAGTACCACCCAGTATGTTAGAACCGCCCATGCCACTGGTAATTCCACCAGTACCACCGAATATACCCATACCACTTATACCTCCGCTTGTGCCTATACCCAATGCACCAAGACCGCCGATGCCATACGATTTTTTGATAAGTTCGCTAAGATACCTATCTCTAAGCGTATACTGCCACCCGCTCCATGGTATGAAATAATCCTTATCAGGTGAATACATTAGACCGTAATCTCCATTCTTGATCCCAGTAGAAATCGGATAACATGACTTATCTACCAAACAGTACTGGCCAAGGCCTATTATACCACTACCTATCATGGTTGGAACCTCTTCAGAAAGCAATCTACTCGTTTGATCTCTCAGTTCTTCATATGACCAGCATGATTCATCCCTTGTCACATCCTTGAAATTAATACCTAAAAGAACAAACGAATATATCTTGTGGTTCATGTAGTATTCATTCTTCTTTGAATAATCCTCCCACAGTACTTGTCTTGATATGTTTTCGAGCCCTTTGAAATAGTTTTGTAGGGAGCATTTGCCACGATAATTCCTACCAGTGTCATCAACAAGCAGTACAAATACCAGTGCATCAATCTTTGCACCCTGTTTAACAGCTTCATCAACCAATGATTTAATTTTATTTATATCCTCACTGGATATATTCTTATCAGAATTGAGCCTTATCAGGATTGGAAGCATTTTAACGCATTTTGTGGCATTCACAGTTATATCGGTCTTTTTTCCATCTACTTCAACCGTTCCAAGCAGATATTCACTATCTCCAATGAATATCTCTTCAGAAGCAATAGCATCATTAGAACATACATTCCTTGTTATCTTGCGGTTGCATACATTGCTTATAACATTACTCTGTTGTGCTATTTTTCCTGCAATATCTTTTACACTATTATTTACTACACTTATATCAAGCATTTCAGTTGATATTATGGCAGGTGTGGCCGGGGCATCCGGGTTCAGTACCAGTGATTCATACAAAGGATTTTCATATGCCGAGCCTACTCTTGTAACTTGTTCTGTGATATTGCCAAGCAATGTAAAGGATTGCTCTGAACCAAAAGAAACTGGGATTATTTTCAATTCAGAGTTCAACTTATCATCCGTAAACTTAGACTTGGAAACATCCTCGCATGCAACTGCCCCAGAATCTATCTTAATATCCTCACTGGTCCCATCTACTGTCTTTTTCACTATTCTTTCTTTATTATCCTTGTTCAGGAAACATACACGTGAGCCCTCCTGCGCAAAGACTTCATTCGGGTTAAATGAGCTTATCTTAAGGGGTACATCTTGTACCACACGCGAGATTGTAACCTTTATGCGCTTGCCAGACTCCGGGTGATAGAACAAGTACTCTATTTTATCTAAGTTTTTGTTCTGTGTACCCCATTCAAAAAGCTTGTTTGCAAGTGAAAATGATTGCATGCTATTTGGTTTTATTGTAATATATCTCAGATCATACTTATCACTCTTGTTATTAGCATACTCTTTGAGCCTTTCTGCCATATCTGATGGAGCAAACGAATATTTAGGTTCCAGCACATTCTTACAACCGTTATTACTACAATTTTGAGATGATGTTTGTATGTAGTTTATTGCATCCTCAATCGTGCCGGATGAGCCGCAGTCAAGCCTGCCATAGTACCAGGTCACTGATGTATCTCCTTTATTCCTAAGTATGAACTCTCCACCATCTAAGATATTTACCTCATCAGTCCCTTCTATTGTCATGTTATAGAGCACAACCTCAGCATAGTCTTCTTCCTTAATCTCTGTGCCCATATTGCGTATGCCAGTGTTCAGGGTTGGTACTTTCATGTTAAGAGAAGTTATCCTATTCTGGCTGAGCTGTTTTGAGAAAGGAGATAGGTGTGTTATGCTTGTGCTACCATCTAATTGCAAATTGTATACAGGAGATTCATACAATGCATATGTTGTTATGCCCTGTGGATAGAAGAATCGCATTCCTTGTGGTGCAAGTATTGTCTCTTCACCATCATATGTGCTTGATCCGTAGCACAACCATTTTTTATCCACTACACCTTTTGTTATCTTAAATTGGCTTCCTAATACATATGCAACATCCTTAACAGATGGTTTTTCACCGGGTTGTGGGTTCAAGTATATACCCAGTTTTGAAATCTCATTATGCATGAATATCACAGGGTTTGTGAAACTTTCTCTTGTTTTTGCACAAAGTGATTCTTTTGCATTTGGAGCTATATTAGTAGCGGATGATGCTGTCCCACTCAATTCCTTTACATCAATTGTATTTTCGCAGTCCATAAAGTTAACTGCCGGCAAGTCTTCGTCTCCAAAGTATTGGACTATTTGCCAATTAGATGTTGGCTTCCATATATCAAGCAGGCCATAGTTCCATTCCTCTTGATAGTACAAATTCTTCTCATCCTCATCCGTTGGAACATACATTGAATTACCCTTGCAATTACTGCTTATGCTACCCGTATTTGTCACACCCCCATAGCCTGATGCAGTTGGTATATAAACCACTGCTGTCTGGGGCTTGCAGTTTTCTTCCCCGCACTTACATTCATCTTCCTGTGGATCGCACGTTTCATCGCCACTACATACCACACAATCCTCACTATCTAATATTTGTATAAAGTCATAGTTATTATCTGGTGGAGATATGTAGGAATCCCACTCATCCGAATTATTTACAACACATCCCTCATTATTGCAATCATCACATCCACCAACATCACCAATCTCCTCATGAGGATGGAACGCTATTCCTGATTCACTTTGGAAGTAATCAACATAACAGTCTAATGCGAATTTGCCATCCCATAAGCCCATAGGTTCATACACACCAGGGCTCTGCCCAGACGGATCCTCCCTCCAGAATCTTATTCGAGTAGGTGCAAGTAAGTCACCACTCTCTAATGTTATTGTTGGCTTATTTTTTGCGAGCATGCCATTTACAGGCCACAAAGTATATTTGTATAGTGGTGGTGAGGCAGAAGAACCAGAACCATTATAAATAGAGAAATTATAGAATTGACCTTTATCACATGATTTGTACGGCATGTAATACCTAAACTCTGGTGATCTGAGCTCTTTTTTTGCATCGATAGAAGAGGATGAATAAAAATATACTTTAGGTTCTCCATCAGAATCACAATTCACCTTAAACCTGTTATAATACTTCCATTCTATGCAATTGCCATTATCATCATGATTATTACACTTTTTATTGGCGAACCCAAAACTAGATCCAGCATTGTTTTTACACATGCCCTGAATTTCATTGCATTTATTACTATACTCTGAACAATCTATCTGACCATCAGAAACCCATTTAATTTCATATGGAAGCACAGTAAAGCCATTTTCACAATCACCACATTTCCCGGGGGCACATGTGCAATCATCATTTTTTTCAATACCAATAAACATAGAACCTTCTGCAGCAAGAACAAGGAACCTTGGAAGCCCTTTCCAATTGTTCTTCTGCTTATCATTCCACCATCTAACTGTAACCGGTTCTTGTTGTCCTTTTATCTCAAAAGCACTCGGCATGAAATACTTATCACCATAACACAATGCCCCAGAGGTATCTGGCTTATAACTTGAATTTAATGTGGGCCATATGTGTGCCACTGCTGCATCAGTTTGGGCATTTCCATTTTCTCCTACAACAACTTGTATATTAGCTCGAATATTAGAATTATTATCAAGTATTCTGTAAACACCTATTTGTTGGCTTAGGTCATACCCCGCGGCACTTCCCTTTATCAAGCAACCCTTTTCATCAACATACCCGCCAACCTTATCAGCGTATGAGTTTTGGACCCTATTCACTGAATCATAGCACAACATTAAATCATTATCTGGGGGGTAATCGATTTTCTGACCACTCATCTGATACCCCATATTATCTAAAAGATATAACTCAGTTACATCTCCCTGGCTAAACTTCTCAAACTCATACAACTTGTCATGATCTTCAATATTATCAATACTACTCCTATTGTGATATATCCTACCTTCAAGAAATGACCGGACTGAATTCAAAGTATATGTTTTATTAAGCACTACTTTTTGGCACAACCCTTCTATAACACTCTCATTTGGCCTGAAAAGTATAGGCCTTGGCTCATATGCAAGATTTCTTACACGGAGCACATAGTCATTACCCGATTTCGATGGGATTGTTTTTGAGCGCACATATGTAAAGTTGACTTCCACAACCTGTGGAACGCTTGAGACCTCAACCTTTTTCTTCCCATTACCTTTATTTATCTCAAAGACATACTTGTCATTCTCAGAAAGCGTGAAATTCCATTCCTTCTTATGTATACCATTTTCAGTGTAGTTGTGAGTAACCAAATCAGATGGGAAACTGCTTGGAGGGGTAACCTCCTCTCTTGCAACATTGTCAGAGGTGTAAACATGCACCCTTGTACCGGAAGGGAACGAATAGTTTTCATTAGAGTAAGGGTCAACCACCTCAACCCTCACATCCCCAACAGTACTGAACAAAACCATGGGCAGCGACTTGTCATATGCAAGCATCTTTTTCATGTGCATTATCTCATCATCAGAAAGCTTTCCAGAGGTTACCTGCACACCAAAATCTATAGGTTCATCTATAGCAGAGCCTATTTTTTTCAGCACATCCTTTGTAGCAGTTGTGCTAACATCTATGTTGATAGTACCAACTCGTGAAGTTCCATTAAACAAGTCTACTGTGTACGAGCCAGCCTTTGCATCGTAAACTATTGTTTTCTGTGGAGATAGCGTTGTGCCATTACTCTGGCTTGTGTTAGCAACTTTGAGCTTATCGGTCCAATAAACTTCCGTCTTACTGCTTGCATTTATACTGCAATGCTTGTAATACTCTTCACCCTTGTAGGAGGTATTGCATATGCAGTTCAGGAGTTGCGGATCCTTAAGCGTGAATGTATAAACTTCTTTATTGCCAAAGTCATAGAATGTGATATTTTTTGCAGACACATTTACGCTTCCACCTTCCCAGGTAATTTTCACATTTATTTCTGTCGGATTGCTGAATGCAACCTTTGATGTGGTCGGCCTGAAAGATTGAGGTATCCCAGTACAGTTGTATATATTGAACACTGAATAAAGGTCATATTCCGTATCATCAAGGTTTGTTATATTTACGAGATGCTCACCAATGAACAGCTCACTATACTTAATCCCCTCGGTAGGAAGAGTAAGCTGGGTTTTCTGTTTCACAATGTATGGGATCTGTCTCCCATTCACTATGTACGCCTTGCTCTCCGGCCCAACAGCTGCAAGCACAAGAGAACTGTTCATTTGCTCGCTTGTAAATGCATAAAGTCCTTCAGCTGGCGCTTTTATGCATCGAGAACTCATGGGGGGTATTGACACCGTTGCACCAGTGAGTATGTTTTCCGGTTTTATATCCTTGGACTGCGTAATAAGCTTATAATGGACATTAGTTACATTTGTCGATTCTGAATTAAAGCATATATTCCCACTTGATGCAACCTGGTCATCTATTGAGTATAATGCACCACCTTGATAAACTGTAATGTATAACGTATCATTTGTTGCAACTGCAACATGCAACCAGGCTCCGGTTAGATCATCAACAAAATCATAACTGCCCTCTTTTTCTGTAATCTTATAAGTACATGTGGTCTTCTGTGCAGGCACATTAAACTTCATTGTGCCACCCACCTGTGAAATGTTTCTATCCTCAGCGTGCTCATTCCTGAAACACAGGTAATCATCCTCCTTTGCAAGCACGGATTGCGGGTTAAAGTTTGGATCATAAACATCAACCTGCTGGTCTGCACCTGCGGGATATACAACAACATACCCCATATAGTTGGGGTCATACTCATTCTCATCCCGCAACCTGTACACGCCAGACTCATTTATTATAAAACAGCAGCTTGCACCGCGCAATGTTTTTTTAGCATCAACAAACGTGTAATCTCCTTTGGGTGAAGTCTTTCTTTCAAGCACAATGTTTCGTGCACCAAACGATTCCGGAAGGGTATTCTCTATGCATAGCGGGCTGTTTTTTGTCATGCGTATTGCGTTTGGCCACAACATACTCTCTACCTCTAGCCTGGTATCGTTAGTGGCAACCAGCATTAGATGATTGTTCTCATCCTTTGCGAGCGAAAATCCATTACCGTTACCATAGGAAACTATGCTAACCTCATCTGGTATTATGTAAAACTCACCTTCACGGTATGGGGCCACAAAAAATGAGTATTGGGAAATAAACGAGTCCAAGTTTTTCTCATCCTGCTGTTGCACAGTACCCCAATCTATATCATCAGATATTTTCCTGGCACATTGTGAGAATGAAACACTTCCACCTGGGGTTGAAGGCATGCCCGCACACAGGAATGTTGCATTGACTTTATCATAAACCTGTGCCGATGTATACTCCAAAGGCATCTCAACCTTACCCTTATACATAAACTTACTCTCACCAAGGCCTCTGCCCGCAATAAATGTTCCTAGTACTGTATGTGTAAGGTAAGCCTTGCTGCCAGCCCTTTCCAAAACCTCAACTGTAAGGTTTGCTGTGGGTAGGTTATCATCTATATATATGGTATTTATACCAACATACATAGGCAGCTTGGAACTACCATCTGCCTGCACACACTCTGTTTGATCAACATCAAGCGTAATGTTGTATCTCTTTTTTGTGGAAGTATACAGTATGTGTGCCGATGTACCCTTGTTCGTAAAGCATATTGTGTCATTCTCAAAAACTGTGATACGCTTTGGCTGGAATGGGTAATAACCAACATCTATGAATACATCAGCAGGGTCGGCCGGGGCACAGTATTCCTTTGCAAGCTCGTAATCCTCGAATGTTGGACCCTGTCCAAGCATGAGCGTAGGTATCTCAACCTCTCTATTCTGGAAGAGCGCCTTTGCTTTGTAGGCATCAAACTTGCTTATATAAATAAGGCTACCTTCCTGGCTTGTCTCATCCGTAGTCTCTTCACAGTAAGTGTAATAATACTCAACTGTTGAACCGGGACGCGTGCACCTGTATGCAGAGTATTGCATTGCCTCCGGCTTACATCTTGATTGACACACAAAATATCCTATACCCGTCTCATTCCTTGCACGGTCTATCTCAACACATGGGTGTAATCCTGTACATACACTCTTTGATGGATCATCTGTTTTTGGGCTCAGTTCAGAAAATGAATACCCTTTCTGTTTTATTTGTATGTTAACTGAAGAATCTGCAGCATTTTTTGCGCGCGTATCCATCTGCTCATCGCTACACTTCTTGCATCTCTCATTATCCTGTACATTCCTTATATTGCTGCATACATCCTTGCACTCTGGGAAACCACCAAATCCTTCACTCCCTCCATTTTGCCCGTTAGTTTGAGCAAACTTCTCTTTAGTTGAACTACTACTACCCGTTCCTATCAACGTGTAATCTTTGAGCAGGTTTCTTATGGTTGCACTTGGTAATTCACCTTGGCTTACTATGGGATTGTATGCAAAATGCATTGCGTTGTACGGGTAGAGTATGGGCATCTCTGCAGGACATTCCTTATACCTACCTTCGCAGGAAACTGCATTTTTGCAGGTGAATGAGCACCCAAACACATTCTCACAATCTTCAACTATTTTGTATGTACCCCCTCTAAACTCGTTTGCAAGTGCAGACAAATTATAACCATTTCCTATGGATCCACAGGCCTGGCTTTGTGCAGATGGCAGAGAAACCCCAACCCCAACCCCAATGAAGTTCCCGCATGGTTGTACTGTTTCATAATAACCCTCAAGGTTTGCTGGGTTGTTGGACTCATAGTCCAGGCATAGGATGTCTGCAGCCGGAAGTGGTTCACAGTAGCCACCTTCCATCTCCACATATGTTGATCCCATCGGGTCATTGTTTGCAACCTTCATCCTTGGAAAACATTCCCATTTCCTATTCTTTTGCACATACTGTTTTGCAACCACACCACATGAAGCATCCTTGCATTCAACCTCAAACGGGGTTTCAAGCTTGGACGGCTCTGGAAGTTTTGTTATTGTTATCTCTGTTGGCAGTTCCTCGCGCGAGCTGTACTTCAACTCTTTTGAAACACAACCAAGAATGAATATAGATGTGAAGACTATAAGCACAAGAAACATGTGATTTTTAAACGTGTGAACCCCCATTTCTATTCCTCTTTATGGTTTTATGTAATATAGTTCGATTGAAATATTTTTATCTTTGCTATATCCATAGAACAATATTGGGATTTCCCTTCCAACACCCAACTCAAACCCTTCATATGAATACACATCAACTGTGTATGTCCTGCCCATCACACTATATTCCTTGGTACCATTGTATAGCGTATCACTTATCAATTCCTTGCAAACGATGCCAAGGGGATATGAATAGCAGCCATTATACGAATTGGTGCCAACAAATGGTGCTGTAATCTCCATACCAGTGCATCTCAAATCCTTATCAAATAACCATTTCATTTCAACATCTACATTAACATCTTCAGAACTCATCATACTCTTGCTGGACACTATGTATCCGTTTGATGAAGGGACTGCTTTATATACACTTATATCCATAACCTTATCCTCCATCTTGACTGTGTATCCCCTCTCAACCAATAATATATTTTCAAGCCGGTAAGGTGTGCATGTAATATTGGCTTTAGTAGGCATGTCTACACTTACATTACCTGGCATTGTAATGTTCGTACCTAACTGACTAGAAAGATCATGGCTAAAAGGCTCTGTGAAATTGGATTGTGTACGATTGCTAATATTATCAAACATGCCTTCAATACCCACGTTCTCTTTCTGCCTGTTGCTCAGCAAGAGCAGAAATGCTAATGTAAGCACAAACAGGAAAGCTATTACAACAATTTTAAACTTCATATCCTGTTTTTCCATCATAACACCCTGAATATACTCCTGCTTATGCCTGAAAGATCCCCACCGAGTATGCTGGTTATTGCATTGGCTGTAATGAGCGAGACAAACATTGCAACAAGAGGATAGAAGTATGCATACAGCTGTATTAGGGAGAATGCGCCAAGCGCACTTGACATCCTTTCTGATGCTGCCTTGCTCTGTGGCGAGTCTGGCTTGAACTGGGGATTGTCCAATAGTTCAATCGCAGCTGTTGGGTCGGCCGGGCATATCTTTGGCTTTGACCCACCACCCTCTGCCTGTGCTGGCTTCTCCTCAACAGAAATAGTTATACCTTCAAGGGGCGGGCCACTCAGGAACATTATTGCAAGCACGAACGGATATACAAAATACAATGTTATTGCAATACCCATCATTGCTGCGCCAAGGCCACGGGTTATTGGTATTGCACGAAATATTAGACCAAGGGGAAGGTATACTGCAGCCATGCTTGCCTCAATCCACTGCAGGAGATTGAGCTGGAAATATGCCGCAATCGAGAGCCACATTGTATCTTCGGCAAGAAGTATGGCATCAAACAACTTGCTCCACATAAACTCAAACATGGTGGTAAGTGGTACTGGTACATAATTGCTAAGGATGTTTAGACCGAGCATCATGGTTGTGGGAATCTCATAAGCTGACTGTGCCCTTGCATTCATAAACTCCGTCTCAAGCTTTTTGAGGATTGCTACAAGGTATACATAATCCACCTCATAAGGGTTTGCAGCATATCCTTTCACACCAAGAATCTGCTCTGCAGTTTTTTCATCAATTAGTTGTGTTATTGAGCGGCCTCCTGGCACCATTGCAAAATCACCGCTCACCTGGAATGCAAGAAGGATTGCACCTATTGCCACCATTGCAAATGCCTGTAACATCTCACCCTTTGCATACCTCTCAATCTGCGGAAGTATGAATAGGCGTGATATCATGTAAACGAGTGCATTGAAAATCACAACTATAATTGCAATAAGCAGATATATTGTCCACCATTCATTACCCATGTTTGCAAGCATATCGGTTGCTGAAGTGTGCCAAGTTATACCCATCATACCACCCTAAACACTCCGCTTATATCTATCTCGGAGCCAAGCACTGATGAGAGGCTTCGGATCACTGATGATACTACTATCAGCTCAAGTGCAGGCATAAAGAATACTGGTATTACGATTGAGGCGAGTGCAGTGTACGCATCACTTATACTTGAGAGTACGCCACCAGTCAAAATGTCTGTGAATAAATTAGCGCCCGAACCAAGGAGCTGTGAGAATTGCACAGCAGTTGCAATGGAAGACAATGTGGCCCCCTCTATCAACAACCCAGTTATACTTGACAGGGGTGCAAGTAGCGCCCCTAGCGTTGCTGCTGATACCATGATTCCAGCAACAGTTATAGCATAGAAAGTTGTTGTCATAGGTATGAAGTATACTTCAGAGCTTGGCACATCTATGTTGAAGCTTTCAGGAGAAGGTGGAGGGAGTATGGCGGAGCTGATAGATACTATGAGAGGGAATATGTAGACAAGACCTATACCTACTGCAAGCAGTGTGCCACCAATCTTTCTTGTTATAGGGAAACATCTTAGGGAAATGCCTATTGGGATGAGAAGGAGGAATGATTTTGATTGCGTTATAACATATATTGTGTAATACCCAACTGATGCGAAGTATGTTGTTATAGCACTTTGTGCGAGAGGTGCAGATAATTGCGCAATGGTTGCGTATCCTCCAAAAGGTGAGAAAAATATACCAATCTTGTTAATATAAAACCCAAACTGCATTGTACCTATTGCAGCCGCTTCATGCATTAGGTCTGCTATCTCTAAATATACATCTGCAGATGATTTTACCCTCATCATAAGGTCTGATTTTGCGCCCGCTATTGAATTACCATCAACAATTCCCTGTGGTGTGAAGTCAAGAGAGCAGAGTACAAGCGGGATCACTGGAATGAATATCAAGATACCAAGTGTGGCAACGATCTGCCATACCTCAACCTTAACTGATGCTTCAACATCAGGGCTAGCAAACAACATTCCGAGCATATACCTAAGTGCAAGAAGAAGTATTGAGATTACCAGACCTATTGCAGATATTGTATAATAGTCCTGGTTGAATGTAAGGTTGCATGCACTCATTTCTGCTGCAAACGAAACGTGTGCAAACAGAACCAATGCAAGGAGCATATGTTTGCGCATATCATATCACCCGTACAAGGGATGAGAAGTCCACCTCAGTGCCCAGGATACCTGCAAACACGCGGGCAAACCCCAAAGCTATGATGAGTGCAAAAATAGGTGCAAACATCCCCTTGAAACCTATGATTACTATGAAATTACCTATCAAGTTTGGTATATTATTTTTATACTTACACATGTTTGATTTGAGACCTTTTATGTAATCCGTGAGCCGTATTGACTCTTTAGAACCTGGAACAAGTGAAATTATATCTGTCGGCATATCGAAGAACTTTGCTGCCATAACCTCATTAAACATCAAGTTCCCGAACTGTAAAATATTTACATTTTTACATTCACTGTATTTTTCCTTGATAACATAATCTATAAAATCTATTGTGAGCGGGTACATCACGTAAAGCGCTAAGAAAAGTGCAATGAGTGCATTGCCACCATCCCGTGTTATCTTGAACGCGCGAAGGAATATGCCCAGTGGGAAAAGCACTGATTTTCCAGTTGTTGAGATCATCTCAAGAAGCTTGATATGCATCTGCATGCCTATGAAAGAGATTCCTAGAAATGACTGGAAAAATGAGATGGCAGTTATGAGCGGTGAAAATACTGAGAACGGTGTTATACCTACATACAGAGAGTCTACGGCCTGTTCTGGGAATATGGATTTCGAAATAAAAGAACCAATATTAGGTTGTATACCAAAAGATGCGAGTATTGACAATAATGTTACTGAGGCAGTTATGCCTTTGTAAATGTCCATGCTGTCACTATAATATGATTCTATCGTTTTCTTTGCAGCGTTTATCTGCGAAGAGTAGTCAAGCGCACTGAACGTTGCAAATATTATGAGTGTAAATATGATGGATTGGATTTCAATTATACTTAGGCTTTTCATCTCACTGTTGTTAAACATTGAGGCCACCATATACCGCAAGACCACGAACAGGTAGGCCACAAGGGCACCGAACAATGCAAACTCTGCCCATGTTAGTATGACTGCCATCATATCAGCCTCGCTATGCCTGGTATTGTATGATCACCGCCAAGCAACGGTGAGAGCGAACGTACAAAGGAGAGTAGGAAGTATAGATTGATAATGGGAAGCGCAAGCGCAATGAGAAGGTAGCGCGAGATTAAATCGAAGTATCCTATACCTTTTTCTGGTTTTGAAAAGTCAGTATAGAGGTTTGGAGCAATCAGTCCCTTACCTGAGGAGTAGTTTCCTGCTTCTATCATAACTCCTCCGAGCATGATTGAATATATCGCATCAGCCGGGAGAAATGCTAGCTGGATTTTTCCACCAACACTGAACAGGTTTGCCACACCTATTGCATAAAGTGTGAGAAGCGTTGCAGCCGAGGCTCCTTGTATAGCACCAAGTGTTTTATACCATGCAGTATCAAATGTATCTATTTCATGTTTGACAATACTCGTACTGTCAAATATGCCCTTGAAAGGGTTGATATCTATGGTATACCAGCCAAGCATGTACAGAAATGGAAGTACAAACATAAGGCCTATACCCAGGGCAATCATAAGGCCGCCTGCCTTTCTAAGGAACCATACTGATCTAAAAAGGATACCCAGTATGAATATGCGTTGCCCAAGCCCTCCTTCATTAATAATCATTAATATAGCTTCCTGGAACTTGATTGTCATCAGAAGTTTTACGATCAGGTCTGTGAGGTTCTTGAGCGTGTTTATCATCACTGCATGCATAGGAAAGCCTGATGAAAAGTAAATCCCAAAAGAATCTGCCTGCTCTGCAGCAAAACCTATACTAATGGCGTATGAATCCACTGCACCATACAAAAACATCCCTCTCAATGCATTAGTCAGTATCTCCCCCAACCGTTCATATGTAAGGCCAATGTATGCGCGGGCTGCATAAAATGCCTTGTCCTCAGGGGTTTTAAGTTCTTTGTATGTATTGCAATTATCAACTGACCATCTATATGTTTCATTATTGAAACATGCATTCTTTGCGACAGAGAGGTGATCATTTGTTGTTTCCAGATTACTTACCATATCTGAAAGGTATGTACCTATAGTTGTAGCCAGCCCAAAATATGTCGCAACAACAATGAGTGTAAATATACCCTGCATTATTTCATTCCTTCCCCATGCCTTTAACTCACTGGACATTGTAATCCCTGAATACATGTATGCAAGCCCGGCAAGTACAATCTGAATCATTACTATAATCATTACATAGGTGTAAAGCTCATTGTTGCTTATATTCATGACCGTATTCCCGTTATTACATATCTTCTCTGACTCTGAATATGAGAGTGATGCTAAAAGTATGAGTGCAATCAGGAATAGTTGCTTTTTCATACTGGTCTCACCCCCTCAAGAAAATCTGTTGAGAACAACTCAAACAGGGCACGTGCCGCAGATATTGAAAATATAATACCGAGCAAGGGTATAAAGTGTGCATACATTACATACATAGCCAAACGGGTTATGCTTAGGAATGCCTCTTCAGAGTTGTCAAAGTGTAAGTATTCTGATGGCCCAACCGCTCTTATAACACCTTCAATTTCACTCACTGCACCTTTTGTTTCCGTGTAAACCAAAGTTCCGAGCACATAAAACATAGGAAATACAAAGTAAAATGCAAACCCCATAGAGATTAGGTATGCACCGGCAGAACGTGTGTACGGGAACAGTTTTAGGATAAATCCTGCAGGTATTATCATTGTAAACACTGCCTCTTCAATGAACATAAGTGCAAGCTTCTGGGCAACAAGCCCAGCGGCAAAAGGTATGGAGAAATAGTTCACAAGCTCAATATTGTCAACTATGTATGTGTTGCCGGCATCCCATGCCACACAGCCACCTACTATACATGATGGATATAACATCGTTTTGAATACAGATTTTCTGACATCTTTTGCAACCTGCCAGAGGAATGCAACCTCTGATGGTATTAGGTTGTTTGAAAACTTTGTCACATACTCGCTCGATGCCTGGAATGGGTCCTTTCCCCCCGCAAGTTCAAGTGATGTCATACAGAATACTTCTGAAATCCCAAACATAAAGAATACTAAAAGGAATGATACTATAGATGAATAAAACTCCGTCTTTGCCCACGCCTCGCCTTCCGGTTTGTTTGCGAGCCGTGAAATCATGTAGACCAGGGATATGCCAAGCCAAATTATAACAAATAGCAGAGAAAGTATAGGGAACCATTGTACATACCCATGGATATCCATTGCACAGAATGGCATTTTCACACCTATAAGAAAGACAGCATATTCACTATCACTTCATCCCCTCCGAACAGGGTCAGCATTGTACGTATGCCCAATAGCGTAAACATGAAAGAGAATATGGGGGCAAAAAATGCATATGCATAAAGCACTGAAAACCCTGCAATGTGGTCAAGCACACTATTAGACACCATATCAGCAAAATATGTTGGATCCGCTATAAGAGTTCCAATCGTTGCCACAAACGCTGCTATAAACGACACAATTGCAAAGATCAATTTATACACAGTATAGTACAAATCAAGGTACAGAACATATGGCCATATTGAGAAAACAATAGAAACTGCAATATAATATGCAGTACCACAACATAGTGCGTTTAGTCCGCTGCAAGAGCCATTGCACATCTCATCTACCAACTTATTTGCCAAAAATTCTATCAAGCGATATATATATACAGGGAATGCTAGCATGTCTAGCAGTTTCTTGAAAAATTCCATTAAAGCAAATCCGAGAGCGCCTGCACCCTTAGCAAAAAAATCTGCAAACGTAGTGGGGTCATTGTACTTAAGGTTACATGTGGATGCCATCATTATACCCATGCTAAGCGGATAAAAGAAGTATGCGCCAACAACGATTGCAAGCAATGTTGAACCAAGCTTCCTTGTTATTGGGAATGCGCGCAGCACAAGTGAGAATGGTAGAAGATAACCTAAGAAAAGGTCTTTTATTAATATGTAGACTACATACTGTCCAATGACTGATGCCACACCACCTATGGCAACTGTCTGGAGTATTCCATACGGCTCAAGCACATATCCAAAGAAAGAGAGTGGAGAAGACATATAACTAAAAGATGTCTTACCAAGCCCCAGAAAAGTATCCATTGAGATCCCAGGACTATAGGAAAGCCAGGATACTATGCTTAGATATGAATACATACCTGCAATCTTTACTACCAGGTCCATCCCTATACCAACCATGGTCTGTACAACATCTGTAATATTTGTAGGGCTTACAATTATTCCCAGTGATTCGAACTCTGACATTGCAACATCAAACACCCCGACAATTGCAAGTATAGATGCGGCGTAAAGTGTTGTAATAAAAGCCTCATTCAACTCAACCTTGCTCCACTGTTCGATCTGTGGAGAGGAGAATATTTTTGAGACCATGTAAGCAAGGCCAACCACTATATACGAGAGCATAAGGGCTAGAGGAACACCGAGCAGTTCTGCATTCTGGACATACAATTCT
Source organism: Candidatus Micrarchaeia archaeon (assembly GCA_049970015.1). Lineage (GTDB taxonomy): Archaea > Micrarchaeota > Micrarchaeia > CAILAH01 > CAILAH01 > JBMFNT01. The sequence goes on along the minus strand of JBMFNT010000018.1, from coordinate 289 downwards.
CCTATTGTTGCCATTTCTAATCAAGGGTAAATCTGCACTAAAGTATATAAAGCATAAAGTGTATTGAAGACATGCAAGATGTGTATTAGTGACATGAAGTAGATTGAGCAGTGATACAAAGTGCATTAGTGACATTATTGTGTATTGAGGACATGCAAGATGTGTATTAGTGACATGAAGTAGATTGAGCAGTGATACGAAGTGCATTAGTGACATTATTGTGTATTGAAGACATGCAAGATGTGTATTAGTGACATGAAGTAGATTGAGCAGTGATACAAAGTGCATT
>JBMFNT010000017.1:6011-18421 GCA_049970015.1 Candidatus Micrarchaeia archaeon | reverse complement strand
GGATTATAATAAGATAGATGCAAGTAAGTTGTGGGAGAAAAAGAACCGGCTTGAACTGCCATATCACGAGATTCCACTCATGGACCCGGAGAAAAAAGCGCACCTGCTGGAGTTAGGGTTAGGTGGCGGGTTTAAAGGAATAATATTTGATGAAAACAGCATACATCTTATATTTATGGAAGGGGAGAATCCAGAGGTTTCATTCTATAAAGTGGGGCTACAGATAAAAGGTATCAAATACAGCGGGCTTGAGACATTACTTAATCTAGATATTGGACAAAAAACATATTATATACAAACTCAAACTTTCACAAACCAGGATACGACAAAAACTGCAGGTTCTGGAACATCAGAGCTTATATGGAATGTCATGTTCAAGCTAATATACAACTTTTAGTAAAAGCAATTTTGCATATTTGCCTTGTATTTACTCCTGCTCTTCTTCTGTGCTTTTTCTAAACTCCTTAAGCTGTGCCTCAAGCTCATCAAGCTGTTTGCTTATCCTTTCAAGCGCCCTCCTCATACTGCTCAACTCATAACCAAGGTTCTGGAAGTATACACGGTCAGCAAACGGAGACATTACTGCAACGGGTTGTGGTGCAGGCCGTGGTACAAGCTGTTCCTGCCTGGCCTGTGCTTGCGGCTGTGCAGGTACCTGTAGTGCCTTTGTAGTTGCAGATGTTGTCTGTTTAGATTTTGACATAGCCCTCATCTCCTTCTTAACATCGCGTACCCACTTTTTCAGGTTATTATAAGGTAGGAACTTGTGCTTTCCAGTCTTTTTTGTTATGAGCTCACGCAGCTCGCTCAACCGTGCAACATTAACTGGCTGGTCGCCCCATTCCTCAATCTTTTTCATGATTATTGATTTGACATTGTCATCTACTACCACAAAACCACCGTGACTAAGTATTAGAAAGAGAATAATATAAATGTAAAACCAAAAATAGGAAGACTTTACTCACGTGCAAGAGTGATTTCTATTGCAGAAACCTTGCTCTTGGAACCGTCCTCGCTCGTGAGCTCTTCTGTCATTATCTTGACATCCTTCACCTTTGCATCATTGACAAACCTGTTCCTGACAATCTCTGCAACATCGACCGCCCTGCTTATCACTTTGCCCCTTGCCTTCACCACCACTTCTTTAACCCCAGAGTTGAATTGGGTTACCACTGCCAACACATAGCTCATTATGTTTTTCTTGCCCACAAAAACTACGTTCTCATTTGCCATACTTGTCACCTCTTACTCGTACTATTCTCTTAAATTAGTACCTTATACATATATAATACTATCTTTACCTTGCCATATCATCCTGTCATCTCATCCTGTCATACCATCTTATCCTGTTTTGTCTTGTATTGCTCCATCTTGTCATATCTTGTCCTATTTTGCCACACCGTGTCTCATCTGGCCATACATTGCCATGTTCTGTCTTGTCTTATTGTATCTTAGTGTCTTCACAAAATTAATGATTATCTCATATTGGAGCGTGTTCAATTGCTTGTTTAACGATTACTCGCATGTTCTGTGGAACATCTTCAGAAACGATCGCACCCGGCCATATTATTGAGTTGCTACCAATTTTCTTCCCAGGAAACACTATGCTGGCTGCACCAAAGCTTACATTTGAGCCTACAACACAACCGAGCTTTTGCCTTCCACTATCATACTCCGTACCGTTCAGGCGCATCTTGACTGTTTTTCTATCAAATCGTAGGTTTGCAATCTGTGTTGAGGAACCGAAATTGCAATACCTGCCAACAAGACTATCACCTATGTACGCATGGTGCTTTGCTTTCGTACCATCTAATATTATAGAATTCTTAACTATTGTAAACCCGCATATCTTGCATCCAGGGCCTATGTACGAGTGCTTAAGTATATGCGCGGATGGACCTACTATTGCACCTTTCGCAATGTAGCACGGTCCTTCAATGTACGACCCTATTACTTGAGCGCCCTCCTCAACCACCACCTTCCCTTTCACTATGCTATCCTCAACCTTTCCCCGTATATCTTCCTCAATCAATTCCATGTAATACTCATTCGCATCAAGAAGGTTCCAAGGTGTGCCTATATCATTCCAGTACCCTCTCATCTCAATACCGTACAACCTTCCCTCCTCGCATATGTTGTATAATGCATCTGTTATCTCATATTCGCCACGCTTGCTCAAGGGCACATTCTCAAGCTCATTGAGAAGGTGCGCACCACCTATGTAAACACTCGCGTTTATAAGATTGCTCTTGGGAGTTTCTGGCTTCTCTATAATATCAACAACTTTCTTGCCCTCTACTACTGCAACCCCGTACCTCTTAGGGTCATCAACACGCTTGAGAAGCATAGATGTGTCAATATTATGCTTGGTATGAAACTCGCACAGACGCCTCACATCTTCATATGTGGTAAGTATGTCTCCCGCCATTATAAGTGCTGTCGAGCCTCCTATAAACTCCTTTGCAGAGAGCACTGCTGCAGCAGTCCCTTTTTTTGAGGTATCCTGCTCAACATATGTAAGCGAAACACCACCAAAGCTACTGCCAAAAGTACTCTGAATATGTTCCCTATGCTCGTCCCTGAGCACAATGCATGCCTCCTTTATACCGAGCCGCCCTATCGTCTCAAGTGCATACTGCATTATCGGCTTACCTGCAACTGGAAGCATGCATTTAGATATTCCATCTGTGAAAGGCTCAAGCCGTGTGCCCTTCCCTGCAACAAGCACAACCCCTTTCATCTCCATCAACACCTCTTATTGTACAAACCTTTTGGCCAACAGCACAACCCCTTTCATCTCCATCAACACCTCTTATTGCACTATTCACCAACTGACCTTTTGACCAGATTTACCATGTTGTTATATACCTCATTCAACATGTGCACATCCCTATGTTCAACAGTTATCCGTATAACTTCCTGCGTATTGCTCTTGCGTATTAATACTTTGGCACCATTATGATTAAAAAGCAATCCGTCCACCATACTTATGCTGGAAATACCTTGTAAAGCCAGCTCATTCTCAATACGTGCCATTACCTGGTCTTTCATACCTTCCCGTACTTTTACTGTACCCCTTATTATAGGATATTCAGGGAATGCAGAAAACCCGGACACGCAAAACAACTCTGTGAACTTCAATGCAGTCACGATTCCATCAGCAGAGTATATATGCCCTGGGAATATGTACTCACCACAAGGTTCACCACCAAATGCTGCCCTCAGCTCGCTCACCTTCCTACCAACAAAATTACTGCCCACTGGTGTTATTTCAACACCTACACCTTTCTTTGAAACAGTTTCAACCACAAGCCCAGATGCCTCAACTGTTGTCACAAACAGGCTGCCAGGCCTGCAAACATAAAGTGCCATGTTGAGGAGCTGCACATCCTGACTCATAATACCATCTTTTGTGATTATGCGACACCTGTCAGCATCTACATCGTGTGCTATCGCAAAATCGGCATTGAATTCCTGAACAAGCCCAGCAAGGTACTGGAGGGATTGTTGGGTTGGCTCAGAATCCCGTGAAAAAGGATTACTGTGCTCTGAGTTCACCGTTACTACACGCACACCCGCACGTGCTAACATGTAAGGGGTAAACATGCCTGCCGTACCATTGCCACATTCAACTATTACCTTAGGCCTTCTCTTCATTATCGGCCTGGCATCAAAAAGCATACACAAGTGCCTCAAGTAACTCTCACATAAATCAACAGTATGAATTCTTCCACACGATTGTGGTCTATGACTGATTGTTTGGATGATGCCTTCCCTGTCAACCTCCATGCCACGGTAAAATACTTTTATACCATTATCATACTCTGGATTGTGTGAGGCAGTTATCATTATACCAAGACAGCCGTGTACTTTTGTTAGGTATGAAAGGTAAGGGGTTGGGCCTATGCCAACATCATAAACTGTGTTTCCGTTTTGGAGGAGGGATTTAATCACTGTGTGGTGGAGGGTGGGACTGGATGGCCTTGTATCCATAGATACAAAAACCTTTCCAACCTCTCCCATACTACTAATTATGCGTTCTACCCCATCCACAAGCTTCTCAGAATACCTTCCCCTCAAACCCCATGCCATTATACCCTATCATAATCTAACATTTTTAATACTATTTTGGCTAAACAAAAGCATGATATACACATGCGACTCGTGTGGTATAAGAACAACCAACTTTACTGAGTTTAAATGCCCAAAATGCGGCGCCATAATAAGGCGATGCACCGAGTGCAAGAGCAACATGGTCAAGTACACCTGCAAGAAATGTGGATTTGAAGGCCCATAGCTCGTTTTTGGAGGTAATATAATTTTTCTACTGGCGTGGGATTGAGTGGTATGGATAACCAAGCCTGGCCAGGGATTGAGACATGTTACAATTTATACCATACCGGAGGCCCTTCAATCAAAGGGTTGCCGGGGGTTGAGAAGGGCCGCGCTGGGGGCCCTTCAATCAAAGGGTTGCCGGAGGTTGAGAAGGGCCGCGCTGGGGGCCCTTCAATCAAAGGGTTGCCGGGGGTTGAGAAGGGCCGCGCTGGGGGCCCTTCTTTTGGGACGAATGGCGTACGTGGTACTCTTGAAGATATTACTCCTGATTTTGTGGCAAGGCTCTGTGCCTCATTTGGTACATGGACAGGTTCTAACAAGGTACTGGTTGCACGGGATACAAGGACCACTGGCGAGCTTGTGGAATGCGCCGCGGTTAGTGGTCTTCTGTGGTCTGGTGTCCAGCCCGTATTGCTTGGCATACTCCCAACTCCAGTAGTGGAATACCTCAGTAAAAAACACAGTATCCCTTCCATAGTAATAACCTCTTCCCACAATCCGCCTGAATGGGTTGCATTAAAATTCAATGATGAGAATGGGGTTGCGCTCAGCAAGGAGAGAGGAAAAGAGGTGGAGGGTATACTGGAAATGGGTGCATGGAAAAGGGTGGGGTGGAAAGAGATACCAAAGGTGCTGGAAGAGGGATATATGGCCAATGAATATGTTGAAGAGGTTAAAGGATTGTGTGGATGTAGATTGGAAGGCATGAAGATCATTGTTGATTGTGGAAATGGTACGGTCGGCCGTATAGTACCACAGATGCTTAAGGACCTTGGCGCACATGTTGTAACCCTGAATGCACAGGAGGATGGATTTTTCCCTGGCAGGAATTCTGAGCCAACTGAGCAAAATGTGCAGGACCTGGTAAATGCAATGAAAATAATGGGTGCAGATGCCGGCCTTGCATATGATGGTGATGGGGACAGGCTTGCAATAGTTGATGAAAAAGGGGGCTACATACTCGGTGATAAGGTGTTTGCGCTTGGTGCTGAGATTGCACTTGAGGAAAGCCAGGGTGATGTTGTTACTACGGTTGCAACGAGTAATATCATAAAAGAGGTTGCTGAAAGGCATGGCAGGAAGGTTAAGTATGTTAAGGTGGGTGCACCATACATTGCCGAGGAGATGCTAAGGGGGAGGTATGCAACGGGTGGTGAAGAAGTGGGTGGTGTTATATGGCCAAAAACGCATTATGGGAAGGATGGCATAATAACTGCACTAAAAATACTTTGCTGGATTAAAACCAATAACCTCAGGCTGAGCGAGGCGGTTGGCCGGCTCCCGAAATACTATAATGTTAAGATAAAATTGAGTATGGGAAACGAACGGTTTGATGTAATAAACAGACTTCGGGACAAGTGGAAAAATGAGAAGAATGCAATAGTGATTGATGGAGTACGTATAGATTTTGATGATGGGTGGTGCATAGCGCGTGCGAGCGGTACTGAGGATTACATACGCATATTCGGTGAGGCAAAGAGTGAGGGGCGCGCCCGCGAGCTTGTAGAATTTATGAACAAGGAAGTAATGGGTTTTGTTTTTTAAGTTTGCAAACAAAGTATTTGGTGATGAGTAGCAACCTTTATGCACAGAAAGTAATGGCGCTTGTATACACAATAGAAAAAAATGAAAGATTTCTAAGTGCCATTTTAATATACATTGCAACGCTCTCAGTATTGCTTGCATTCCCGCTCTTTCCTGCATACTTTATCCCGTTCATTGCACTCATACCTGCATTCATTGGATACAGTCATCCTGCCCTGGGAACAATAGTTAGCGTCCTGCTTGGCAACATTGCTGTTGCATACCAGTCATCAGTGCTGGGTTGGATATTTACGCTTGCCCTAAGCATAAGCCTTGTTGCTGCATTCAGGTACTGGTATATACTAGCACTCCTGGAAATACTCATATTTGCACCATTTGCAAAGGGGTTTGGGTTTATAGGGGGCATAATAATCCCAGTAATGTTCCTCTCAGCACTCAGGCTGGGTGCAAAGAGAAGCCTCATGATAACCCTGCCCGCAATATACCTTGTCCTCCTGCTTACTGCAATATGGGGGGTTGACAACAATGCATTCCTTGTGCTCAACCATCAGCTTTACGATGATATGCGGGCAAGCGTGCCATCCGACTTACTATTGCCAGCAAAACCACCACTGCCCGTACTAAACATATTCACTGCATTGTCAAGTGCAGTCTCAGGCATGTTCAGCCCAGAAGTAATAATATACATAAACCCGCTCATAAACCTTGTTGCAAATGCCACTTTTACAATGCTCTTCGGTGATGTTGGCCTAATCCAAGTGCTTGCAATCGGAGGGATAATGTACATTGCATCATACATTCCAGGTATAATAAGTCATAGGTATGAACAGACTATCGCAACACTCATATTCTGGGCCTTCATACCACTTCACTTTACAATGGCCATGCTTACAGGAAGCATTTTCAGGGCAGAGATAATAGTGTATGTTGCGCTTACAACCGTTCTCATATATTACCTTGACAGGAAAGGTACATATATAGCCGGGCAAACAAGCGCCGTGCTAAAAGAGAAGGAAGAGAAGTTTGCAAAGTTTGGAGTACAAGACCTTGGGCTTGTATCAACAACAAAGCTCAGTGATATAGGGAATTATGAGGATGTTAAGAAGGAGCTCAAGACTGCAATACTCATGCCGTTCAAGAGAAAAGACATAACAATGGCATACGGGATAAAACCACCCAAAGGTATACTATTGTTCGGACCACCTGGTACAGGTAAAACACTTTTGATGCGGGCGCTTGCAAAAGAGCTTGAGGTCGGCTTTTACTATGTTAAGGCCTCACAGCTACTCTCTCCATACTTCGGCGAGTCGGAACGGAATGTGAGTGAGATATTTAATATTGCGCGAAAAAATGCACCTGCTGTGTTATTCTTTGATGAAATAGATGCAATAGGAAAGAGTAGGGAGTACAGCAGGGGTGATGAGGCCGCTGCACGCGTTCTCAGTACAATCCTTACAGAGATGGATGGGCTCTCGGCAGAAAGTAACGTGCTCGTTGTGGGTGCAACAAACGTGCCACACATGCTGGACAAGGCACTATTAAGGCCTGGGAGACTTGATAAAATCATATACATGCACCTGCCAGATTATGAAGGCAGGCTAAAAATACTTAGTATACACACAAAAAATATACCGCTTGGAAAAGGAGTTGATCTAAAAGAGATTGCAAAAAGAACGGAAAGGTTCTCCGGGGCTGACCTGTCAAACTTGTGCAGGGAAGCTGTACGGCTTGCTGCAAAGGCGGCTGCTGAAAAGGAAGAGATTGTACCCGTGGAAAAAGAGCATTTTGAGAAGGTTTTGAAAGCAATTAAGCCAAGCACTTCGTTGGCAATGCTTGATGACTATGAGAGGTTCAGGCTTGATTATGAACGAAGGGTTGGAGAAGAAAAGGAAAAGGAGAAGACTGTGACATGGAAGGATGTGGTTGGGCTGGATGATGTAAGAAGGGCACTTATAGAAGCAATAGAAATACCATTACTCCATTCTGAGCTGTTAGAAAAGTATGATGTCAAGCCACCAAAAGGAATTCTCATGTTTGGGCCGCCAGGCACGGGTAAGACACTTATTGTGAAAGCAGCAGCAAACGAGCTCAATGTAAATGTTATAACCATAAGCGGTGCCGAGTTGTTAAAAAGAGGGTATGAGGGCGCAGTTGCTGTAATAAGGGAAACTTTCAACAGGGCACGTGAAAATACCCCATCAATTGTATTTATTGATGAGATAGAGAGTGTTGCGCCAAGCAGGGACCTTTACAGCTCAAAATATGTGGAGGATGTGGTGACACAGCTTCTTCAGGAAATGGATGGAATGAAGGAGTTGAAAGGGGTATTGCTAATAGGTGCGACCAACAAGCCAGATATGCTAGACAAGGCATTGCTAAGACCTGGGCGGCTTGACAAAATCATATTCGTACCTCCCCCACTAAAAGAGCAGAGGGCCGAGATGTTCAGGAAATTCCTTGAAAAAGTGCCAAAGGAGGAAGTAGATTATGAAAAGCTTGCGATTGCAAGTGAAGGGTTTACTGGTGCTGATATAAACAGTGTTTGCCAGGAGGCCAAGTTTATGCTAGTAAGGAAAAGCATTGCGGGGAGAAGCGAGTCAAAGCTCACAACTGATGATGTGCTAAAAGTGCTTATTAAAAGAAGGCCTTCACTGACATTGGATATGCTGATGGTACATAAGCAGTTTATGGATGAATATGGGGAAAGAAAATAAAAAATTCACTGGCCACATTGATTATGGTACATAACATGTTTATGCATGTGAAAATGAGAGAAATAATTCATTGAATACATTGATTATGGTACATAACATGTCTATGCATGTGAAAATGAGAGAAATAATTCATTGAATACATTGATTATGGTTTATGCATGTATATGGCGAAAGAAAATAAAAAATTCACTGAATACATTGATTATGGTACATAAGCAGTTATAGTTACCTTTACTTCTTATTACACTTCATTTTTCTCAGGGCCGTCCTTATAAAATCATGTGCCTCTTTTGTTGTGCACACATGTAGCAAATCACGCAGCCTCTGGTAAGAAATCATCCTTTCATTATTGGTTGTTATCTCAAGCAGTACCTCATTCTCCGGTACCTTATCAAAGTAAGAATAATTTCTATTTGTCTGTGCTGACCTTATTGTGTTCCCTAATTTCGGGTTGGATACCATACATACTAGGTCAAATATCCTTGCATCCTTAGGAAGTTCTACATGTTTCTTATGGCCATTAACATCAACACACAGCTTGATAAGCCTGTTGGAGCGCATGCTGTTAAGAACGCTCTCAATATGTTCAGTGGAGGCATTGTACAGTATTCCACTGTAAGAAGCCATGTACTTAAAGGCGTCCTTACTGATCTTGCTTGGCTTGATAAATACATGTGCCCAATCTCCTTTATCACACCTTTGGTACATCTCAGGGGTTTTTAGCTGTAGCTCTACGCTATAGCCATCCACAAGCACATCTATATGCAAGGACTGATAACCTGTGGTTGGCTTTGGATTGATTATATAATCGTCAACGGACAGTATTGAATCCCCTAACTTGTCTTTGAGCAAACTATAAAACATGTATATATCTTTAACCGTAGCCGGAAGGATTGTAAATGCAACTATATCATGCAAGGTCTTTACATCCTCTGCATTCATTCCATAGGAGACAAGCTTGAATGTTATGCTCCCAGGAGATTTTATTCTTGATATAACTCTTTCATTATTGTATACTGGGCATATAGAAATCCCATTCAGTATGACTGCCTCATTCACAAGTTCACGAAGAACAAGATCAAACTTATTACGGATTTTTTCAAGGTTTCCTCTCTCACTACCTATAACTGTCTTGACATGTGTATATGTCTCCGGGTATAGGACGCTTGCGGATATGTTTCTCAGCCTGTTCACTGCGCTCCCAAGCCCAAGTATATCTGCATATGGAGTGTATGTATAGAGTATAGTTTTTGCAAGATTATTCAGCTGCTCCTCATACCTCCTTTCATCAAACCCTATTTTTGTGAGAAACTCCTTGTTGCATGGTATATGCGCAAGGTCCAAAATCCTGAACAATAGGAGAGGTAAGTTGTTCTTTGGAATCTCTGAGTAAAATGTCCAAGTATCCTTAGGTGAAATGTCCCGCTTCTTAAGGTCAATAAACTGCTCAAACAAGTCTGAAATTCTTGCTTTGACTTCATCAGGGAATTGCTTACATGAACCCAGGTTCTCATGGTATAGCGCAAGAAGAAGCAGATCTATTGCCCCTTTCTTTGCACTTTCCCTGGCATCAAGCATCCCACCATTGATTGAAACAGCAAGTTCACAAAACAAATGCTGATTATGTGCAATTATGTCACTTGAAACAGATTTTTTTCTTAGGAACTCAACCGCACGCTCATTCATCCTGGCAAGCATTTCCTTTGATGCCACCATATGATACTTGTTCATGAATGTATTTGAGAAAAATTTATATTTAAATATTTCTCATACTTCATTATGAAGCTCAAATTCCTGTACAACCTGCCCGCAGCAGTATTCGGGAAATGGATTATTATATCCGATATACACATAGATGATGTAAAAGGACATTGGAAGGTTGCTGCGTGTGAGGTTGAAGAGATTTTGGAAAGCACAGGTAAGAGCAAGCTGTTGATCCTTGGTGATGTCAAAAAAAGTATAACGAAGGGAGAGTATGGGGCAGCACAGTTCATAAAGGAGATTGGTTCAAGGTATGAGCTGCACATAACAAAAGGAAATCACGATGGTAATATTGAGAAGTATTCTGATTATTGTAAGGTGCATGGGCCGGGAGGTGTTCGAATTGGAAATGTTGGGTTTTTGCACGGGCATGCATGGCCTGATGAGGAATTGCTTGCTTGTGGCACACTGGCAATAGGACATGTTCATCCATCAAAAGTGTTTGGAGAAGGATGGATGCTTAAGGTGCCTGTGTGGATAATGGGAAGTATACACAATCTGAAAAAGTATTACAGAAAAAACACAGCAAACAAAAATATGAAGTTAGTTTGCTTTCCATCATTTGCATCCTACATTTCAGGGGCAGGTAGCACTTTTGGCAGCAGTGAAAGGCCTATCTCCCCTCTCCTAAGAGAAGATATATTTATAAAAAAGTCAGCAAAAATATTCCTACTTAACGGAATAAGGATAGAATGAGGGAATGTTATGTCAAAAGGAAAGAAAGGAAGAGGCCGTGACCCTATAATGACTTGTGCATCATGTGGTAGGAGTGTCCCGCGAAGTAAGGCTGTACAAGATTTCAGGAGAGTAAGGTATTCGACTGAGCTTAGGAGTGCGGACGATGTCACATTTACTGATATGAGAAAGGTCTACTATTGCATAAGCTGTGCCAAGCACAGAAAAATATTCGAGAAGAAAAAGAAGAGGTTCATGACAAAATATAACAGATAGTTAATATTTTTTAGTGGTAAATCAGATTGTGGCCAACTCTCCTATTGAAAGCATAGGTATATTTTTTGCACTATTCGCCGTGGCAATTATTATACAGCACATAATGATGACTCTTATGTACAGATGGTTATTCCTTAAGCTAACGCTTGTCCCAATAATTGGGGATGTTTTTAACAGGCCTGCTGTAATAATACATGAGTTTTTTGGGCATCTCATTCCGGCAATAATAAGCGGGAGCAATATCATCGGCATCAATCTGCATGAAGAGAGGGGGCAGGTCTCTGTAAAGTACGAAAAAAACATTTTTGGTATGGCTTCAGTGTTCATAGCTGGGTTTGGGCCAACATTTATACTTCCCTTTATCTTTATAGGGTTGCTTATATACTTAAACTCATATGATGCAGTTGGCTTTTTTTCATCGCATATTTTGGTAAAAAATTTCTTTGAATTTGTTTCTGACATTTCAATGATGGATGAGTTAAAGGATGTTCTGCTCTTGTATGCTGCAGTGGTGCTCGCTCCTGGTGCTGCCTCAAGTGCTGGTGATTTACGTAGTGTGATTGAATTTGTTAAAAATGCCAAGGGGATGGTGCTCATAGGGTCTCTCGTTGCAATAGCTGTAATGTACATATCATATATTGAGGGGTTCAAGATTTCTGATTATGGAATAATTATTGTGCAAAACACGCTTACTGCATATATTATGATATACATATTTGCCTTACTCGTCATCATATTGGTGGTTTATGGATGGCTAAACAAGGCATATCTTGAATCAATCTTCACACTCATAGCTATTTTCATTTTATCAATAATGCTTGTGCCCAGTTTCAGGTATCCACTAATCTTAGGATTGATTGCAGCAGATGGGATTGCACTGCTCAAAGGCGTGACACACCACCACTAAAGGATGTGGGATTCTTCATCCATTTATACATATTTGCCTTACTCGTCATCATATTGGTGGTTTATGGATGGCTAAACAAGGCATATCTTGAATCAATCTTCACACTCATAGCTATTTTCATTTTATCAATAATGCTTGTGCCCAGTTTCAGGTATCCACTAATCTTAGGATTGATTGCAGCAGATGGGATTGTACTG
>JBMFNT010000017.1:0-5911 GCA_049970015.1 Candidatus Micrarchaeia archaeon | reverse complement strand
TGATTGCAGCAGATGGGATTGTACTGCTCAAAGGCGTGACACACCACCACTAAAGGATGTGGGATTCTTCATCCATTATTGTTTTATCATCTTATCTGATGTATGCCCGCGCGTTATGCCCGCGCGTTGAAACAAAATATGAAGTGCCCAGTACGCGGGATTCTCGCTCACAAAAGGTTAAAAATTAAATAACCAATATATACACATGCCTGATATATTCAAGGTATTTACGCGTGTCATAAGCAAGCTTGTAAAGAGGGCGGAAAGGATAAGAGATAAGGTGAGTGATATCCCATCTTCATTTTTGGTGAGTGTTGCCAAGCTCAAACAAGATGATGAAAAGATGTTCAAAACATACCTTGACTCAATGCATCTCAGCGATGATGACAAAGACAATGCAACATCGAGTGTTTCAGAGCTTCAGGAATATGTTGGGGAAATACAAAGAAAGGGAAGAAACCGTGCATCCATAAAGAGTACGGGAGCAATAACAAGGAAGGCCACCACACAAAGAAAGGCCACAATAAAAAGATAGTGTTCTCCAAAATTATTCTACAAAAACTTTTAGGCGCACAGTTATCGGCTCATTTTCATAGTATGCAAGACGCTCTGAAACTGCCATCTTGCTGGGAGTGCCCTGAGGATTATCACCACAACTCCACTTGACTCCGCTCCCATTCACTATTTCCAGTGTATAATTGTGCACAAGCCCAACATAATCCCTATCTATAGTGCATCCGCTTAGCGCAGTACTGTTTATACTATACATATCACTGCGGTTCAGCATCACTTCAGGGCTCATAATTCTGTCAAGTGCAGTATTGGCCTCACGCACAAACACAACATCCTCTTCTGAAAAGGATGCATTAATAGATGACCAGTATGTGGCAAGTATGCCTAGTGCTATAAGAAATATAACTATACCCCCAAGCGCATCATATGAGAGCGCCTGCCCTTTCATACATTTATTTTTTGTTTGTGAGAACATCTTAATCACCATATTGCCAAGCATTCGTCATTATTTTTTACTAACCGTAAGAACATTTTCATCGCCATATTTGCCCTGCTCAACATCAACATTAAAATACCCCGTTTTTACATAGTAGTACACTGAGCTTTCACCTATTGTAGTATTGCCCCATACAAGCCCTTTACTCTCATCTCCCTGTATGGTTATATTCGTGCCTTTTACCACCACTGGGAGGGTAATATTGATTTCCATATCATCAGCATACCTTGATATTGCATCAGCATCAATAACCCCCTGTGCAACATAATATATCGTTGATTTAAACCTTTCCTGCGAACGCTTGGCCATCTCCTGACTTGATTGTGAAAATACGAACGCAGAGAACACTGCCGCCACTAAAAGAAAGAATGCAAAATATGCAAGATATTCTATGGCTGCTTGGCCGCGATTACTTCCTGATATCAACATATACATTGCCCTCCTTGTTTGTAAACACGAACGCATAAGTACCTCCAGAAATATTTCTTATTTCTTTACTGGTAAAGTTTACTGCACCCATCCTGACTATATCTGTCTCCATACCAGAGTATTCAAGATGAAGCACTGCATCTGTTCCATCGAGAACTATCTCTGTGGTATATTTTGGCAACACGATAAGCCGGGTTATGTTTGTGCCGTTTGCCTGCGTACCAACAAGCTCTCCATACTTGACAAATTCTGAGGCTGCAACCTCTGCCTGTGAAAGGCTTGCATAATATTCTTTCTGCGGTGCTGATGTGTAGAAGTATGCAAAAAGGGGTATGGTCACAAGCATGAAGAATGCTACGATTGCAAGAAACTCTGCTGCTGCCTGTGCCCTATTTACCATCATTCTTCACCCGCTTTCGCTTACTTTTATATCATCCATCCCGTAATCATCATCCCTAGAATCACTTATCCTAAACTTTCCGATTGTCATCTCTTCCTCATTTACAGTCCTGCCACCAATCTTGTAAGGATCATTACACATGCGCATGTACAGGCATCCGGGCATTCCCATAATCTTATTGCCATCTTCTTTCTTATAGTACTCATAATCAAGCTTGGATCTTGGCTCGGTTGCCCATTCCCCAACAAGGAATGTCTCAATGCCGTATTCATCCGTGTTTGTTTTATTGCCCTCCAACCTACTAAATATGCTTGGGCCACCCATTTCAAAATAGTTCCCACATAACACTGCAGCGCGCTGATCTTCAATATTATATATCTTAGAACCTGAGTGCACGGGCGGGAAGTTATCAGTCGTGCTCCTTCCGCTCAAAGGATTGCTTATGAGCACCTTCTCACCAGTACTGTAAGAAGCGGAGGTTTTCACGAAAGGCACGTTTACTATAATGTTATTGCCAGAGGGGCTGTAAATATACACAGTATCACCTTCTATATCGTAGTTACCAAATGTGCTCCAATCAATCGTACAGTCGCGCTCAGGCAACTTCACCGTCCCATATGACCCACAGTATATGCATTGATCATCTTCTTGCCATGTCATCACACTTACTTGTACCCTATTCATCCCGCATGACACTTCAATTTTATCCTCTCTACCTGTTGTGTCAGAGCTCCCTTTCAGTATAACCCCCCTAAACTTGTCCAGCCTATCTTTCCATGCTGGTAGATCCTTATCTTCAATAAACAGAATCTTATCTCCCCATTCTGCCTCTCCACGTTTACCCGCATCAGTAGTGGTTATGACCTCTCCATATGCCCAGCCCCTACCATAATCTGCATCTTGTGAGGAAGGACCGGCCTTAAGCTCGGTCTCATTCTGGGATGATTTTATTATAGGCCTTAAAACACCTTTCTGCCCTTTTCTCTCATAGAAATCTTTGGATTCCATGTACAAGACAGGGTCATAAATACCCTCAATGGAAAAATTAAACTTCCTATCAATCGTTTTATTAACCAATATACCTTCACCTGAGAATGAAATGTTTGTTTTCAGAGTAACTTCCACATCAAACGGCCCGACCAGGTTTGCACTGCATTTTACATCTGAATGTTTCATCTGAAGCCCAAAATCGCTCGAGCGGCTTGACAGTGAGTTGAGATATCCATCAAACTTTTTGCTAAGACTTTTGCACAGCTCTGAAGCCGTAGTCCCAGTTCCCAAGTACTGTGAAGTGTTTATGACTTGCATATCCAAATCATACAATGACCTTTTGGCAAGCTTTTCGAGTGCATAATCCATTGCAGGTGAATCAATATCTGCAAGAAGGGATGAGAGTGCACGCATCCTGGCATGGTTTGACCGTGTTTGCTCTTCTATGTTTATCCTTTGAGATTCTATGCTTATTATGAGTGTTAGAAAGAATACTAGAACTATCATAGATAGTGTAAGTGCAAACCCTTTCTTTACTCTCATATACTCACAACCACACGAACATACATGTTTTCATATGCACTTCCTTCGGCATTACCCGTTGCAAAAGTGTCTGGAGTATAAAGCTCTTGTGGAATCACGCACACGTTTGCGTTTTGTGATACTGCTTTTTTACCGGGATCGCAATAATTACCATACTTGTAAGGTGTTGTGTAGTACTCATTCTCTATTATAAGAGGTATCACAGAAACAACTGAAACCGAGCGTTTTGATGTTTTTTTCTCCCTTTTGTACAGATCCTTCCAATTAGTACCATCATAGTACTGTATTGCATACCCATACTGCTGCGGGATCAACTTATCTATTTTTTCCCATTCAGTCTTATTAAAAGCATGTATGAAAGGCACATCCCTCTCAACACCATTCGTAACCTCAATTGTAACATTCTTGTAAAGAAGAATGTTCATCATGGACCTGCCATAAGAGTATAATGCCTCGTCCTGTATGTATGAGTAATCACGGGATAATTGGTTCAGTGTGCTGACAAATGCTATTACTATCAGGAGGGACATGAACGCATCAAGCATGAATACAAAACCGCGACGCATATTCATACATTCCATTGGAATAATTTATCCACTGACATTAATAAACTTTGCCTAACGTTTAACTGTTGTCCTGCTCAACCCTCTTCTGCATCGTGTACATCTCTATTACCTCATCAACTGTTGTTGCATCCTCTGGCCTCTTATCCTTACGTATATCTCCTATCATCCTTGGGAACCTGAGCGCATACCCTGGCTCATCACCCACCTTGCCGCAGGTATGGACGGGCGAGCGTGTTATCTCATCTGCATTGACAGTTATCACATACCTTGGCTCAACCCAATAGGTGGGTTTCATCAGAGAGTTTACGCGTGGGTCTGGCTTTTTTACCACTGATTTGCTAAGTATTTCTTCCATCATCTCCATCTGATCCTCACTGAACCCTGAACCTACCTTAGCAATAGTCTGGAATGTATCAGTGTGCGGATCGTAAACTGCCCCAAGAACGCCACCAAATTTGAATTTAGCACGTGCCCCCCTGCCTGCATAGTATCCAACTATAACTAAGTCTATGGTGTCAGATAATTCTCCTTTGTATGAACGCTTGAGCTTTATCCAGGCGAACTTACGCGCCCCAACTGTGTAAGGAGCGTTCAAATCCTTTGCGATTATACCTTCAAGGCCCCTTGATATGAACTCATCAAAATATCTCTGTACCTCATCATGGCTCGCCACCTTATATGCCTCAGAAAGCAATATAGTCTTGCTTCCTTTTTTGACCACTGACTCAAGGATTTTCCTCCTTTCTTTAAGAGGGAGGGTTATAAGATTCTTTCCATTAAGATAAAGTATGTCAAATGCAAACAGCCTTAAAGGCATAGACTCGGCTTTTTCTGCAACATCATACTTTCTCTTGCGTTGTATTGTCTGCTGAAAAGGGTAAAATTCACCCGTATTTTCATTGTAGGCAAGCGCCTCGCCCTCAAATATTATCTCATTTGCATTGATTTCATTTCGTATTCCATCTGCGACTTCCGGGAGCATTTTTGTCATCTTTTCCATCCTTCTTGAAAATATCTCTACCATATCACCTTTCTTGTGACACTGCAACCTAAACCCATCATACTTTGCCTCAATTATGCAAGGCCCGATTTTTCTTATGATTTCTTCCGGAGAGGAAAGCCTCTCTGCTAGGGCTGGACGCACGGGAGTAAACGGTTGCATCTTAAACTTTGTAATCGATGCAGGATCCTTTGCATACTCCATGGCTATAACCCCAAGGTCAGAGCATATGTTATATGAGTTCTCAATTACCTCTCGGTCACTCTTATCTCCCTTGTGCATGTATGACAATGCATCCAGTATTGTGGGATCACCAGCACCCAATCGTAACCTCCCAATGGGAAAACGGGTGATGTACCTTGCCTCAAGAGGGGTTGCATTGTTGAGCAATTCCACAAGAAGCGAAATCTTAAACTCCTGCGACCCGTGGCCAGTAGCTGTGGCCATCCTATAGAATGTTCTGTGTACTTTCTCTATAGTTAGAGGAGCTGTAAAAAGGGATGTTTGCTTTTTTGACTTACAAAGTTCCTCTGCAACATCCCCAAGATCACCAAGTTTTATGTACTGCTTTTCTATGTCCTCTTGCTTATATCCAGTAGATCTTGATAATGCCTCTTCAACAAGCTTCTCCCCCAACCCAACTTCTATACCCTCAAATGATGGCGCAACCATGCCCTGTAAAAGATAGACCGAATACCTTATATCATTAGGAGATAGCTTCTTGAAAAGCTCTGCAATTATCATAACCATCTCATTGCGTGAGGATGTGTTCTCAAGCCTTTGCATTGCCTCAGCAAGCACTGAAAATTCCATATACCAAATATTTGCAATAAATATTAAAACAAATCTGTGTTAAAAATGAGTAAATGGGCCCGTAGTCGAGAAGCCAACCGCAGGGGGTTCCACCCCCTACCGGTTTCCTTGGGAAGACAACCGCGGGGGGAAGCCAACCAGAGGGGGAAGTGTCCCCCTCA